>JBEGSP010000234.1:0-16644 GCA_041179845.1 Pseudomonadota bacterium | reverse complement strand
CGGGGATTACTGCGACTATCCCAAACGTGTACGCAGTATCTATATACCAATTGTGCGCACTACTTCGCACCTCTCGGGGCATGGGCTCAGCGTGCCCTACAAGGATGGTTTTTGGACTCTCAAGGACGCCGCTCCCAAACCGCTCCCAGTCACCAAAACGTTCTTGTAAATTTTGAGGGACCTTCCCCTGAAGCAGTGGCACAAACTTGCTATAGGTGGCCCCAGTTAGGTTCCACAGTAATCCGCTTCTGCTCTCTTCGCGCTCGAACGAGCGGCTCAGCATCAAGGCTGCAACAACAACAACAGCAAAGGCGGCTAGGCAGTATTTCAGATTCCTAGCCGTCAGGTACCCGCGAGAAATTAACAGCGCGAGGATCACGCAGATGTAGCCGGCCAGCGTCAAGTATGACCAACTCTTCAACGCGTAAAACAACATCAGAACGCACAACCCCAGCAACCACCACCTGAATTTGTCAAAAAGGTGTCCAACCGCGTAGGCAAAAGCGCATATAAAAATCAGAGTAACGAACTGTATGTGCGCGTAGATTGTGAAGAACCCAACCTGATCTGAGAGAAAACTGCCCTCGCTGAGCCAAGGCGAATTAACCATAGATCCAAACAATTGGAATGGGACAACAAAAGTCAACACTACAAGGAACGACTTTGCCACCAAGTCACCTTTGTCTCTAAGAAGCTGCCCCGCCAAAAGGCCAATAAATGGGAGGATTACTTGAAACGAAGCGAGCAGTTTTCGGCCCCATTGAACGTCACGCTCAGCCGCAACGAAGTTTGACACCGCAAGAGCAATCACCATCCAGAAAATTGTCCAAACAGCATTACTCGCCTCGCGGACTCGAGGCAGAAGGCACAAGATTGCGACACCGCAAGTCAATATTGAAATCGGCAAAGGAAGGGCCGTGACTATGCCGCCAGAGTCCGTCAACACCGTTGAACTTTGATAAAGACCGCCGCTCAGTGTAAAAAACATCGGTAGAAAGACACCTACCCCTACAAGCCATGGGGAGCAGTCTTTATTTGTGAGTGTTAACTTACTCAACTAATTCACCTAATATTTAAATTAACTTTTTTTAAAGTCATATACATTTATGGCCTCGGCCAACAGTTCGTCAAGCTGATCCATCAGATGATCACGCCTAAAATGCTCGAAGGCATATTGACGCCCGTTTTCGCCTAACTGCTGCCTTTCGCTTGGCGCCATGGCAGACAACTGAAGAATTCGTTCAACTAGCCCAATAGAATCTCCCGCATCGCACGTCAGACCTGCGCGAGCAGCTTGAATCACATCCGCACCTTCGCCATTCAACATTCCAATGATAGGGCGACCTGCAGCGAGGTAGGACTGCACCTTCCCAGGGATAGTCATGCTGAACACGGGGTCGTTCTTAAGACAAACCAACAACGCATCCGCCTGCGCATAAAAGGCGGGCATCCGGTCCAACGGGAAACGTCCGAGCAAAAGGACTCTCTCTTCCAAACCACGCCGCTGAACTTGCTCGGCAACCCAGGCAGATCGGCGACCATCTCCCACGATCAACCAGCGTATGTCATTACGATGCTTGAGAATGCTGGCTGCATCTAGGACTGATGAGAAGTCCTGAGCTTCCCCAACGTTACCTGCGAAAAGGATACTAAAGGTTGCTGGTGAGGAAGGGACAGCTGTAATGGGTACATCAATCTGATGCTGGAAAACATCCTCGGCCCAACTCGGAAAGTATCGAACTTTACTGGGATCATCACAATGACGTGAAATGCTGGGCAGAAACGAACGAGACTGGCCAAGTACCAAAGTACATCGGTTGTAGATAAAACGCACTACTCGGGCTACCGCACTCAGTACCTGCGGGCTCCTAACGACCCCAATAGCAGCAAGTGTTTCTGGCCACAGATCCAATGCCCAGAATACAACTGGACAACGCTTGAGATGACCTAGCAAGACCGCAGGAAGCCCTACTGTGACCGGTGAGGGTTCGAAAACGAAAATAACATCAGGGCGATAGAAACGCAGTTTCATAGGCCCGAACAAACTAGCACCCAGTGCGAAGCTTACATAGTTAAGGACAAGTCGAAATGAGCCGCGTGCACGGGCGATCATAGGCACCCGATGAACAGGCACTCCTTCGAACAACGCAAATTTGGATGAATTCTCTAAGTATTCTGCGAAGACCTCTCCATCAGGGTAGTTGGGATGCCCCGTGAGTACCGTGACCTGGTGACCACGCTCGACCCATTCTCGTACAAGATCGTTAATTCGAAAATTTTCAGGCCAAAAGTACTGACTGACGACAAGAATTCGCAAACGTACCTCAGTATTTCTTCCACACCACACGGCTCACATAGTCCGTGTAGCTATGAATAATACGAATCACCTTATCGCTAACATTGGGAATGCTGTAGTCTGCGACCAAGCGCAAGCTACGGTTTGCGCCACGAGGCTGCGAGGCCAAAATAACCAAGGCTTGGCGAACTCTTTCTAATTCCAATCCCACCATCATGACTGCGCCTTCTTCCATGCCCTCTGGGCGCTCATGGGCCTCTCGTAGGTTCAAAGCGGGGAAATTAAAAATAGACGACTCTTCATTGATAGTGCCACTATCTGACAGGACAGCCTTAGCCTGCATCTGCAGGTTTACATAGTCGTAAAAACCAAGAGGCTTCATAAGTCGGACCAAGGGATGAAATTGGGCTCCGGTGGTATCTACCCTCTTCTGGGTTCGCGGATGAGTGGAAACAACCACCGGCAAGCCATGGTCTTCGGCCAAGGTATTGAGCACCGCTACCAGTTTGGCAAACGCCTTTTCTGACTCGATGTTCTCTTCGCGGTGAGCACTGACAACAAAATACTGTTCTGTCTGTAGACCTAAGCGATCCAAGGCATTGGAAGCTTGGATTTGGGGCAGGTAGTGGTGCATCACCTCGTACATAGGGCTGCCAGTTTTGATGACCTGATCGGGGGGCAGACCTTCACGCAAGAGATAGTCACGAGCAATGTTGCTGTAGGTCAGATTAATATCCGCCGTGTGGTCGACTATGCGACGATTGGTTTCCTCTGGAACGCGCTGGTCGAAACAGCGATTGCCCGCCTCCATATGGAAGATAGGGATTTTTCGACGCTTCGCAGGAATCACCGCCAAGCAACTATTCGTATCTCCCAGCACCAGCATAGCCTCAGGCCGCTCCTGCTCCAGAACTTTGTCCACGGCAATGATAAGGTTTCCAATAGTATGCGCCGCGCTCGTGGAATTGGTCGCGCTGTCAAGGAAGTGATCCGGCTTGCGCACACCCAAGTCATCAAAGAAAACCTGGTTTAACTCGTAGTCGTAGTTTTGACCGGTGTGCACCAGCACGTGCTCACAAAACTCGTCGAGACGGGCTACAACACGTGACAAACGGATGATTTCAGGACGTGTCCCCAGCACCGTTATAACTTTAAGTTTTTTTTGTAACATGTTTGATTTATTGCACTCTATCAAAGCGGGCAGTCGTAGGTGTCTGGATAGGCACGATCGAAAATCTCATTTGCCCACAGCATGACCAACATATCTTCCGACCCAATATTGGTGATGTCATGTGTCCAGCCAGGCACCGTCTGCACGATCTGGGACCTATCGCCGGACGTACTTAACTCGTGCAGCTGTCCTGTCTGCATGTGACGGAAACGGAACATGGCCTGCCCCTTGATAACTAGAAATTTTTCGGTTTTGCTGTGGTGATAATGCCCACCACGCGTTACACCTGGATGTGCTGTGAAAAAAGAAAATTGGCCGCAATCGGGTGTCTTGAGCATCTCAACGAAGACCCCTCGCCGGTCTGCATGCTTAGGCACATCGTAGACAAAGGTCTCTCTTGGTAGATAGCTCACATAAGTGGCATACAAAGCGCGTGTCAAGCCCAGCCCGACGCGATCAATCATGAGTGTCCGTCGGCTTTGACGAAAACTTTGTAGCTGAGCAGCCAACTCTCCAACTTTGATGTGATAACAAGGGGAGAGATCGACGAACTCGCCGGGCACAGGCGCTGTCAACTGCCCTTCCAAAATCGCCATAAACTGGGCAAGCACATCTTCCACATAGACCAAGGTCAACGGCACTGCCGGGTCATTGACCTGAATAGGTAGGTCGCGAGCGATGTTATGGCAAAAGGTCGCTACAACCGAGTTGTAGTTGGGTCGACACCACTTTCCGAACACATTCGGTAAACGGAACACATATACCGGCACTGCGTACTGAACGGCCAGTGCGAAAAGCGCATGCTCAGCCTCGAGCTTACTCCTGCCGTACGGGTTGATCTGATCCGCCTGGATAGAAGAGGTAAAAACCACAGGCACCCTTCGGCCAGAATGCTTAAACTCCTCAGCTATATCATCGGCCAGTTGCCGGGTTATATCTGCATTGCCTGACTGAAACTCGGCCGGATCCTGGGGCCGATTGACGCCTGCTAGGTGGAACACGATGTCTGCATCCCTCAACAGCGCGGGCAGACGTTCAGGGCTGTCATGACGGGTGTATTCCATCACCTGCACATCCGACCTCTCAAGCAGTCGAAGTTGGAGGTTTTTGCCAACGAAACCTTGCGAGCCAGTGATGAGAACCCGAGTCAATTCATGCCTCTGTGTCGGCATGTTCGCCACTCACGATGCGCCGCATGAAATCGAGCTTGAGTAACAGTGCCTTCATGCCGTCAACGTCCAAACGGGTCGTATTGTGGGAGTTGTAGTCTTCGCCATGTGTGCTTTGAGTACGCCGAAGTTCTCCTTGGTCCACGAACTTTGCGTAATTCAGGTCTCGTCCGTCTGGCGGCACACGGTAATAGGAGCCTAGGTCCTCGGCACAGGCCATTTCCTCGCGACCAAGTAAGGCTTCAAACAACTTCTCGCCATGGCGCGTGCCGATCTCTTTCACGGGATGATCCGGCCTACCCATCAATTCAAGAATGGCCTGCGCCAGAACTCGCACCGTCGCGGCAGGCGCTTTTTGCACGAAGATGTCGCCGTTGTTGCCATGCTCAAAGGCGTAGAGAACCAGATCTACAGCGTCATCTAGCGTCATCATGAAACGCGTCATGCTTGGATCGGTAATAGTAATGGCCTTACCAGCACGGACCTGTTCAACGAACAGGGGAATAACCGAGCCGCGGGAAGCCATCACGTTGCCATATCGCGTGCCGCAGATCACAGTGCTTCGCCCCTCCAGGTTGCGACTGGTAGCCACCATGACCTTCTCCATCATGGCCTTGCTGATACCCATAGCATTGATGGGATAAACCGCCTTGTCAGTGCTAAGGCAGACTACCCGCCTGACCCTGGCATCAATTGCCGCCTCTAGGACGTTCTCAGTGCCCAGGACATTGGTCCGCACTGCTTCCATGGGATGAAATTCACACGATGGCACCTGCTTCAGTGCTGCCGCATGAAAAACATAGTCAACGCCACGCATGACCGCACTCAAGCTGCGACTATCACGAACGTCACCGATATAGAACTTCAGGTTTGGATGCGCGTACCGTTTACGCATATCGTCCTGCTTCTTTTCGTCGCGGCTGAAGATACGGATTTCGGAAAACCCGGAGTCTAGGAATCGTCGGAGAACAGCACCTCCGAACGACCCTGTCCCACCGGTAATCAACAGGACGGCCCCATCAATAGTCAACTTTTCGCTCATACATTTCAAAACTTATAGAGTTCAATGCTTGCGGGAAAACACGAAAGCTTTGTTCAAAAAATAGGACGTTGCAGTGAACACCGGGGCGCCCAACAACTGCGACAGATCTCCGGGCAGGTGCAACACCTCAATCGAAGCCAGCACTGCAATGAGATTCATCAGGTAAGCGGCAAAGGCCACTAGAAAGTACCCCAAGAGATGTCCTGCGTCCAATGCTGATTTTCCGAAAGTCCAACGCCCATTCAGTAAGAATCCGAGCGCGATGCAGATCAAGTACCCCACAAGATTTGCAGCGACGTCACCCCATTGCAGATACCACTTCAGCAAGTAAATTATCGCAAGGCCTAGAGCGGTATTCAGGATCCCCACGACAGCAAACTTAGCCAGCTCGATCGCGTCTACCTTACGCCACGCAACGGACATAATACTGCCCCCCAAGCGGCAGCCACATCAAAAGCCCCTCGACAAAGCGGAACTTACGCAGAAAGCCCGGGAAGAAGACCCTGTATTTCACACTAACTTCCCCAAATCCAGCACGCCGGCAACGCTGCTCCATAAGCGCGCCCCCGATCAGCTTCGCATTGACATCAAAAGGGCAATTGTTCACCACCCGCACTGTCAGTGGGTTCAATGGATTGTGTTCGTAGACCATCAGCAGGCCGCCCGGCTTGAGCCTGCTGCGTATCTGCGACAGCAACTCGACGTGCTGACATTCAGCGATGTGATGAAACACACACATGGCATAGGCTGCGTCCAGCGACTTGGCCTCGGCCGGCAAATCGCCCCCTGACATCTTTATAAAGCTCGCAAGACCCCCATGATTTGAACGGGCAAGATCCAGACTCTCCGCCGACACATCCACACCCAACAGCTTCGCACTTGGGAAGTACTGCCCAAGATAGGGGATAGATGCTCCCACGCCGCATCCAAAATCTAGGATTCTTAGATCGGTCTTGGTATCTACACCTAGCGCAGTTAATTCCCGATGAAGGTCCTTTATCTTGTACTCAGCAAAATAGGCAGAGTCTTCTCCGGAGAATTCGATGCTCTGATCCAAGACATTGTTATAAGTCCTCGCGTGCACGTCGAATTCTTGCTGCGTCATCATCTATTTCCTCTGTAAACCCATAGTGTAGGCCGCGCGCTCAGCACGCAACAGGATCGTAATTCCTTCAACTAGCGTATGCGCGGCGCATCTGCCATGGGGGTTTAGAGGGAACATGGATCGATAGGAAACCCTAGAAGCATACAGATTCGACATGCTGTTGCGATTGCAAACGACAAGAACACGCCTCTTGATCAGTCGATTGAAAGTCGAGACCACTTCGGATATCGTGACGCTTTGCTCAGCAGCAATGATCTTGATTCGCGACTTACCGCCTTTGTTCCCCAGGGCACGAAGGGAATCGACGAAGCCGCATGCCGCGTCGAAATTAAATAAATAGTCTCTCGACGTATCGAGTGGGACAAAGATCTCCACGGGCTGATGCTTGAGCGCACATCTGGCGATGTGCGACAGCAACCCCTGCTGCTTACCCAACGATTGCCCAGGACCGTAAAGGGTGGAGAATCGAGCAATAAGCAAGCTGACGCTAGGGACTTTCGACACGAAATCCTGCAACAGCCGCTCCTGAGCCAGCTTGGCTTTCGCATAGTCTGTAATCGGGGTCACGGCCGAGGACTCCGAGATCTCGAAGTCTGGGGAAGACGAGTAGAGTGCGCCCGCCGAGCTTGCAAAGCCTATGAGACCTGACATATGGCCGGTAGACAACTGCTCGCGCAGAAGCGCCAGCAGCGCCTCCAACGCAGCGGTCTCGCCGTCGAGATCAGCCTTGTTGCTTCCCATTGCGCCCACACCTGCGGCCCAGTAGATCTCCCAATGCTCGCCAGGCAACAGCCGGCCAATGAACTCGGCGACTGCTAGGCGGAACTGTGCACGAATACGGTCTGCATTTTTCCAATCAAATGGCTCAGAGTAACGATAAACATCAACGCTTTGACGGGCCAATTCCCCGGTCACGGCGGTTCCCAACATGCCACCCGCCCCAAGAACCCAGGCACGCGTCATTCAAAACAACCTGTTACTGCGGTTTCCAATTACGTACAAGGGCTTACCCATTGCAATCCCCATGGAAACGGCCAGGTACTCCGCAATCATTCCGAGCGAGACCAAGATGCAACCGGAAAAGAAAGATACGACGATCACGAGGGAAGTCCAACCCTGAACCTGCACATTACCGGTCATCTTCTGGTACAAAGCATACGCGCCAATAAAAAACGCAATAGCGACGGAGAATAGTCCGAGCAAAGTAATCAGGCGCAGTGGTCGCGTTCCACCCGTAAGAAGCATCTTCCAGAAATGCGCTAGCAACCGGCTATAGGTGTAGCCGGAAGGGCGGCCATTTTCGGCCCGCATTTTCACAGGACATTGACCAACTCGGCCGGCGACCCACAGCAAGCCCACGTCAAGAAACACACCGTGCCCGCAGTAGGCGGCAAGACTTCGCGCAATCTCACCTCTTACCAGGCGGTAGCTATGAAAGTACTCAACAGCTTCGTGCCCCATCATCACTCGCCCGATGCGCTTAGCCATGCGGCTAGTGAAGTTCCGCACAAAACCATGCGGTGGCGTATTAGCCGGCTGCGCGTAAACCACCTGCAGATCTTCATCCAGCGCACGGTCCAAAAGGCTACCCATGTCAGCGGGATCGTGCTGACCGTCCTCATCCATCGTAAAAATCCAGTTACCCGTGGCAGAGCTCATACCGGCAAGCGTGGCCGCGTGCTGGCCGAAATTCCGTGTCAACCAAACAGGTTTAACCTGTGAATAAGACTGCGCCAACTCGTTGATGACAACATCAGATCTGTCAGGCCCGCAGTCATGAACCAGCAACACCTCTGCCACCACCATCTCATGACCGCCATCCGTTTTCGAAGGCTGGAAGTACACAGATATCTCGTCAACCAGTGACTTTATAGAGCGCTCTCCCGTGTAGACAGGAATAACAATCGAGACGTGTTGCTGCTTCATAGTAGTAGTTACAGCCTTTCCTTCAGATAGCGTCCAAATGCGACAACATACTCGGAGTTGCCGACCTGGTCGCATAAACGCGTCAACGCCAGAGACAGCAGAAGATAGTTGCCAAACATATAAGCGGGTATCGGGGGGTAATAAACCACGAAGCCCAACATACTAAGTAGCACTATAGTAATTGTCACATACATTCGGAAAAAGACCAGTAATGACAGGACTGCAAGGCCCAGAAATGCACTGGCGTAGGCCAGCACAGGATGACCCACTGGGTATCCGACAGAAAAGCCCTGCAGCACGTTTAGCACGGCATTGCGCATCAAGTGCATGGGGTGCTCCTTGGCGTAGCTTGTGAGCCGCTCCTTCAACACCACGTAATACTGCCCTCGGACCTTCTCGTCATAGAAGTTGCCATTCGGCGGAGTGGTGTCGATCTGGATGCCGACTTTGTCCCTGAACATCCTATAACCGGATTCATCATCCAGTTCGATGCCTGCATCATTTGGATAGGCTCCAATGCCCACATAGGCGGTGTGCCAAGGCTGCGAGGGGGGTTTCGCAAACATCGCAAAAGCAATAAAGCAGACAACAGCCCCCCAGGCAGCTATCCTTTTGTGTCGCCAAGCGGCATAGGCCAGGATAAAGAGGGAAACAATGATCGTCGACTGACGCAACAGAAAGGCCGCCGCCAGCACCAACGCCAGCAGATAAAGACCCCGGCTGGTAATTACCCCCTGCCGAGTTTCGTACCAGAGCCATGCCAACGCAGGGATGACCTGCCAGTAGTAGTAATAAGCGAAGGTAACAAAGTGCAGAACAACCGGATTTACAGCATAGGCTAGGGTGAAAATGACCTGCTGGCGCCTGCTCCCGAGCCGGCCAGCCACCCAGAGCGAACTGGTGACATGAAAGAGTATCTGCAACCAGATGCACGCCTTGATCGGAGCGAGCCAGAACAACACTGTTTGTGCAATCCAAATGACAAAAACGTACCCCTTGTCCAGCACTGAATAGGGCGCAAGGTTGCCAGGCTCGGCTCGACTAAATCGATAGTCCATTTGCTGGGTATATGTCATACCCTCGAAGTCTGCGAACCCGCTGATATCAACACGCCATGCGAGATCTAGGCCCAAGTTCGCCGCCCCCGAGAAGTAGGGGTAGATCCAAGATGGTGACTGTGACTTCGGATTCCAGAACCACAATGCACATGCAACTATGACGCCTACCGCCAACAGGGTCTGTTGCCATGTCAGTGAATGCCGCTTGTCCATATTACTTAGATCCATATAGATAAGAGGTATCATCTGATGCGACTACAAACCGACCAAAGTCCTGATAGTCATGGTCGGCGAAGTAGGTTTCCTGCGGCAAGGCTTCGAATGCTTTCTCGAAATCTTCAACACGCTCAGAATGAGACTTAAGTATGTCCCAGATCTGCGCCACGCTACCGCAGTCGATTTCGTAGCCTATCCCCACCGCCATCACCCGCTCGGCAAGATACGTACCTCTACTTGCAATGATGGGTACGCGGAAGTACATCGCCTCGTATAACTTGTTAGGTAGCGCCACTCGGTTATTCAACATGGAATCGGACGTATCGTATGACACATAGAGCAAGTCCAGCCCGCCATAAATGCTCGCCGCATCCCTGAAGAAGTCGTACTCCCCCTTGAAGATAATATTGCGCCGCTTGGCGCAATAACTTTCAATCAGCGCTTTACTGTTCTGGGCGTCATACAACCGCCCATAAATCTGTACCTCTACGCTGTCATTGCCCTCTACCGCATCGAACAGGGCCTGAATGGGAGCCGCCTGATAAATCAATCCGACGACGCCTATAACTATCCGACCGCCACTTGCCCCTCTTTGATTTTTTGGGGGGACATTCTTTCTGAGTGGTTTATTCTCTAGCTCCAGCAGCGGGCCGCGAAAGAATTTTGAATAGTAGACATCGTAGTACTTTATCGACGTCACAATAAGTCTATCAACGAATAGGCGCACCAAGGTCTGGTCAATCGCCCTAAATAGTCTCGCCACTAATCCACGGGAAAACATGTATTGGAGCAGATCCGACACCTCAAGAACGACCTTGGCCGAGCGCAGAGTCACCGCCTGCATCAGAGCTTCAAGCAATAGGACGTCGATGTTGTTGGTGATGACGACCTCGGCACGAACCTGCCTTCTGCAGTGCCACAGCGTGCCAATAGCCTTTGCATATGAAATCAGCCGCGAAAGATACTGACCACTCGATTCAAGTTGGCCGACCGGAAAGCACCTCACGTTACTGGCAATATTCGAGTTCAGATTTGGCAAGGAAACTCGACTGAAGTAGATCACGCAGACCTGGTTCGACTCAGCCAGATAGTTGATCTGCTTAATGAAGCGCGGATTCGGCTGATGCGATAGAAAGACCAATATATTCTTCAAATTCTTATCCAATCCAATCTATTCAACTCTTATCTGCATGCAACACCACAACTACTTATCACTCGTCGCCAAGCAGGCTCAAGCGTTATGTAGGATTTCATCGGACCGCAGAGTCTTGTATTGGCGAAGAAGGATATCTAGGTTTTCTAGAGAAGTCGGGCTGAATATCTTGGGGTGGGAGGCAAAAACTCTTACAGCGCAGCCCGCTGTATTTCTCAGCGACGTCTCCAACAATTCGCGTGAGCACATATCCAGCGTCAGCTGCCTGATCCTTTTCGTTGCAAATACCTTGCGCGTTAACTCATGGAGACGCCCCATGCCGACCCCCTGGCCATCACCGAAGATCTTGTGCCCCCTGATGCTGAAGTTGTTGGCAACTAGGCTCGCCAGCGTGGCACTAAATGCCGTGACAGGAATTTCAACGAATTTGCCATCTTCTTGGGGAACGCAGGGGTCATCGGCGAACCGCCAGGCCGACCTGTCGTTAGGAGCACTCCGGTAATCGTAGAAATGCGCCGGCAGGCTATTTTTGTACAAGCCCGGGGTAACGCTGAAGTCATATTCGATACCAAACTCTTCAAATAAGTTCCTGAGGTCAGAAAATGGCTGCAGACACCAGCCACCGGCTCTAAAGGCATTGATTGTGTACGCACTGTTAGCCCGTTTCACGGTCCTTGCAAGGATCGCCAGCGATTCCTCAAATACCTTGCGCAATTCTGTTGTGTCGAGCGCGTGAAGGCGATATCTACTCAAATTCTCAAGTGACCAGGAGCCCCCATCCATCTTTACCGCGTCTAGCCAATGTGGATGCAGGTGGAAACCGACCTCGCAGCCGGAGCCGATCATTTCCTCGATCTGTTCAGTAACCTTTGCATACGATTGTTTGTCGCTTGCTTCGATCCTGCTTAAATAAGTGGCGTCGACGAAAAAGAGCGCTGTAGCAGAGTGGCTTCTAATCAGAGCCAGAATCTCGCGGGTCGGCGCGATAAGGCTTTTATCGACAGATCCGCTGGTTCGCCCTAGAAAGAGCTCGTAGTCGAAGGTAAGCGCAATCTTCCGGCTATTCATACGCTCTTTCCTCGTCAATGATGTCGCCCTTGTATACGGCTCCATGCACCCATGAATTTGCCCGCGCAAATAGGCAGAACGCGGCATATCGCATCGGTTTCAGAGGGTACTTCCACAGATAACCACTCCTCATGGTGGCGCCAAATCTTTCCTTGAAACGCTGAATCGTCTCCAGCTTCGAACCGGGCGGAGGGTTCACGCGTGCCCCGACGAAATCGTACTCTCTCACGCCCCGCGCCTTCATATCGCACATGGCCTGCCAATGGAGCAAGTTCATCGCTCCACCAAATGGCGAACTACTGGTGCCGCCATGTAGGTAATAGGCCGTGTGCCCAGTATTCCAGACGATTACAGCGGCGCCTTGGACCACATCGCCTTTGCGGGCAACATAAAAGGAGACATTCTCGGCTAGGTTATCCCGTAATTTCTCCAGCTCACTCAGTGAAACGGACAACTTATGGTTACGCTTCATCGTCGAGTGAATTAACGTATGACAAGCGGAGAGGTGCTGCAACCCCTCGGACACTTGCACACCAGCGTCCTGCGCCTTCTTGATGACGTTGCGATTTTTGCCGTGCAGGTTGGCCCACAGTTTTTCGACAGGCAGTTCAAGATTGACAATGTATGTGCCGAATGGAGCTGTAACCGCACCCTTGGGAGCCATGGAAAATACGGCAGTCGCCTGGGGCTGGTAAATAAAATCAATATCCATACTTCCGGCAGCCGCAACGACTCCATTTAGGAAGTCGTACTCTTCTGCATGGGTGTATTTACCGCGTAAAGAGATTATCTGGTGCGTGAAAACCAGCCGATTGAATAACACACGCCTCTCAACAACGAATGGCAACAAAAGGTCGCCACTTCTGAACCACCCGTATCTGGAAGACTTGCACTTCATATAGGCAGACTCCGCGACGATGGGCAGAATACCCTTCAGTTCTTTATCTGTCGTCAGTATTTCGACCATCATTGAATTTTTGTACGATATCAAACAGATAAGCCATCCTATGGGCATCATCCTCTATTGGCAACTCAACGATACATCCATTAATCTGCGCAGCGTTCTTCAAATGCCCCCCCCCCTGGGACAGAAGTGGATAGCCTCCACTTGTGTAGATTTGGCGTTGCGCAAGGAAACTCCGAAGGTTCGTGGCAATCTCTGGACTGACGCAGCGAAGAACGATCTTGTGGTTCTTTGGTGCCCCACGCAGCGAGCAGACAAGCGAAAAATGGTTACTCTCAGAGAATCGTTTCTCGAATTCGCTGAAGTACTTCTGCCTGAACTCGAATTGACCCGACAATGAGCTCTTGAGAAGCCCACCGAGTATTGGAGCCTCGAAAGGAGCCATCGAGTCCAAGCTGAGATCAATGAACTTTGTAAGCGCCACCGTCCCGTACTCCAGCAGGGGATTCAGGCCGATGAATTTACTACTTGTATAGGCATTAAGCCGGCGAATCCAAAAGTCCAACCACTTGATATAGTGGACGAAGTCGTGTCGGGTTCGCAACAGTTCGGCCGTCTGATCAGCCCAATAGAAGGCACCCATATGCCCCGCAAGCGGCTTGCCCGGGCTGACGGAAAAGAAGCCGGCATTGCCAAATGAGCCCACGTATCGGTCGTGCACACGGGCACCAAAGCTTTGCGCGGCATCATCGATCAAGTAGATGCCTTTGTTTTGGCAAAGCTCCTCTGCCCGTTCAAGATCCGCTGGGTTTCCATACATGCTGGGTAACAGCGCCGCGCGCACTGAGTGCTTGCCTGCCATGTACTCAAGTGAATCAAGACTTCCGTTCAGGTCGTCTGGATTGATGTCATAGAAGACAGGCTCTATGTTTGCCTTGCGTAACGGAATGATAACTGACGAGCACACGTAAGTAGGAATGAGCATTTTAGTCCAGCCCTGGTTGGCCAGAATGACCTGATAAAGGGCAGATCGTCCATTCGAAGCGTAGTGCAGCTGCTTATTGAACAGTTTTTCTAATGAACCCAAATCCAGATCAGCCCTGGAGAACGCGGGAGGCACAAACTTCTCGATCATAGGCTTCGAAGCCATTTGCAAACTTCCCTCATCCGGGCTGGCATGAACCAGTCATCCCTGTCGTGCAAGATTTGCTGACGATACGCTTGCAATACCTGTTTATTCGCGACGATCTTCAGAATCGCCTCGCGCTGGGCAGGAATATTGTCGAATTCACAGGCAGCACCATAACCTTTAAGGTTGATGATCTCCTTGGCGTCCCCAGCCGGCAAGGCACCGAATATGGGCAGGCCGATATTGATGTATTCGAAAATCTTGGACGGCACGCAAGCACCCAAATAGGGACTACCGAGCGACACAAACCCCATGTCCGCATGCTCGGACAGATAACGCAGAAAGTTCGAATAGCTTAATTGATTGATGAACCGGCAGTTGGGCTGGTTTGCACGCGCAAAATTCAGCGGCTTGTAGGCAGCATGATTACCAACGAAGTGCGCCTCGACATTGTCAAGGTCTTCGACGGCTTGCGCCAGAAGTTCTGGCGACTGGTTCTTGTCATAGGTCCCGCCGTACACGATGTTAAATCCCAATGACGGTGCTTTCTCGGGCAATTCAGCCTTGGTGATAAACCCAAAATACGAACACCTGATCCGGGTCGCCATTTCAGGATACTTTTCGACTAAAGATGACTGGTTCGATATCGAAGACGTAATTACCAGGTCTGCGTTCCTTAGGTATTTGCGCTCCTGCCCCTCCCGATCCACGTGCGGAATATTGTTGATCTTCCTGCCAGAAACTCGCGTAAAGTCGACAGGATCGTGCAGGTTCACGACGAACCGGCATCCCACCATTTCTTTGAGTAAGCTGCCCAGCTTAATGCAACCTAGTTCACCTCCGCTGGTGGCAAAAAGGTAGTCCCCCTTGCGTACCCGATCCTTGAGCAGCTTTAGGGTATCGTCCACCCATCTATCAAGGTAATCCTCGTAAAGACCTATCCGTTCGAAGAATTGATCAATTCTGATTATGGACTTCCGATAGGGCAAACGGACAGTTGATTCTGAAACCTCACGATCGTGGCCGGAGTAGTCGGGCGCCACCACTACGACCTTGGCCCCCTCGCCACGAAAGAAATCCACTTGTGCAATCCGGATCAATGCGCCACCCGATTTTTCGGGCAGATAGGTTCGGGTGAGGTACCAGATCTTCATGCGTGAGACTTTGACAAGATGACGACCGTCAAATAGCCCTCGTAGTGGAAGAACCTATCAAACAGCCGGAATAAGGCTCTTGCCGGGGGCAAAAAATCAAGCCAGTTGAAGATAGTCCCCCTGGAAATTGTCAGACGCTCGACAACACGCAGCCCGCTTTGCCGAGCCTCCACGCCTAGATCGCGGATCTTGTACTCAGATGGGAAGCGCCAGACCCCGAGCAGCCTCATTGTTAGGTAGGCAAATCGATATGGGGGGCAGTAGTGATTAGGAAACGCAATGATCATGACTCCGTTGTCTCGCATAATTCTTGCGTATTCGAATAAGGCTTGAGCCCGCTCCTCCATGGAAAAATGCTCGATTACCCCAGCATTAAATACGATGTCGAACTCGGCATTCCTAAAAGGCATGGTAAACATATCGCAGACCAAGGCTCTTACCTTCTTGTCCAACTGCGCAGCTGCGGCTTCCACAAGGCTGATCGCGCGCTGGTTGATGTCGATAACTGTCTTTTCGTTCATCTCTGACAAAAGTAGTGTGGTTACTGCCGTTTCACACCCAACTTCGACGATCTTGCAGTTACCGCCTTCCGCACGGGCATCGATCAACGCAGCCAGCTCACGCTGAAATTGAGCTGGCGACCGAAATGCGGTCAGTACATCAGTCAACGCAATTCGGTTCATATGGTCATCCCATATCTCCAATTGAGCCGCGCCACCACTCCTGCGGAGAATTTTCCTGATGATTTTCATAGATTCAGCCGTATTTAAAAGGGTCACGCCTCTAAGGGTTAAGCGCATCGCCCCTCAGATTCTTCATGCTGGGCGCCACCAGGCCGTAGGTAATTGCGGCGTAGATAGCGGTCGATAGAAGCTTGGCTCCCACTCTGCCATTTGCAATCTGATCCAGGAAAACGAAGCCGAGAAATATCGCAAGTGCCCCTGCGGCCTTTCCCCAGTGAAGGTGCAGCCGTTCGAACCGATAGACCCAGCCATACAACCAGCCAGTCTGAGCCAGGGTTGCCACAATGAAGACATAGGGTGCAGCGATGTAACCGAACCGCGGGACCAGATAAAAATTTAGAGAGAGGCTGCATACTGCCATGATTAATGCGCCACTCGCGATGATCCAGGTTTTCTTGTTGAACCCGATGAGATCCTGCATCATCCGATTCTGCGGCGTCAGCACATAGATGAAACCGCATGCACCAATCAGCGCGGCTGCCCCATGGTACCCTGCTCCAGTAAAGAGTC
>JBEGSP010000233.1:0-3897 GCA_041179845.1 Pseudomonadota bacterium | reverse complement strand
ACAAAAATTAAATGCTCAGCGCATGACTATCGTGATGGTGACGCATGAGCCAGATATCGCTGCGTTTGCTTCGCGCATTGTTACCTTCCGTGATGGAAAAATAATTTCAGACGTAAAAAATACTCCGGCCAACGCACAAAGCCAGTTGAGTGCTGCAACTTTGGAGGCATCATGAATCTGCTAGCCACCTTGCGCGTTGCAATGAATGCTCTGCGAGTCAATATGCTGCGATCAGTGTTGACGATGTTGGGCATCATTATTGGTGTGGCCGCGGTGATTACCATGCTAGCTGTTGGTGCGGGTGCTGAGCTACGCATACAAGAGCAAATAAAAAGCTTGGGATCCAATCTCATGATCATCACTGCAGGCGCACGTACAGCGAATGGTGTGCGTATCGGTACCGGCGCGACGCCTGATTTAACCGAAGATGATGCCGTAGCGATTGCGCGTGAAGTCAGTGAAGTTGAAGCGGTAGCGCCAACTTATCGAGGTAGTGCGCAGGTAGTGAATGGAAATGCCAACTGGGCCACACAAGTGTTTGGCATCACGCCGGATTATTTTGTAGTGCGTAACTGGACCTTAGAAGAAGGTCGCATGTTTGAACCTGCTGAACTTGCAGGTGCAGGTAAGGTGGCATTGATAGGCCAGACCGTTGCACGTGAATTATTTGGTGATAACGATCCTATGGATCAAACCATACGTATTAAAAATGTGCCGGTCACGATAGTAGGTGTACTTTCACGCAAAGGTCAGAACATGACCGGTAATGATCAAGATGACGTAATCATGGTTCCCTTGTCGACGGCGCGTAACCGCATTATTGGTGTGGAGCCCGGTAAGCAACGACAAGTGGGCATGATTCAATTAAAAGTATTTGATGGCGAAAGCATGAGCGAAGCTGAAGATAAAATTCGCTCCTTGCTACGTCAGCGCATGCGTACTACCGAAGGTCAGCCCGATCCGATTACCTTGCGCAATATGACAGAAATGCTGCAAGCGCAAGAAGAGTCGTCGCGCGTGATGGCTATGCTGTTAGCTGCCGTGGCTTCCGTATCGCTGATCGTAGGCGGTATTGGCATCATGAATATTATGTTGGTGTCAGTAACTGAGCGAACGCGTGAGATCGGTTTGCGCCTTGCAGTGGGGGCGAGAAGTCGCGACATACTTACGCAGTTTTTAGTTGAAGCCGTCACTTTATCGGTGTTTGGTGGATTGATAGGAATTGCTTTAGGCGTTGGAGGCTCGTGGTTAATCGCTGAAATCGCCGGTTGGCAAACACAATTATCGACAGCGTCGATTATTCTTGCGGTGAGTTTTTCGGCGGTGGTTGGAATATTTTTCGGTTTTTATCCTGCACGTAAAGCAGCGAGTTTATTACCGATACAAGCATTACGTTATGAGTGATGAATCGGCATCACTATTTTTCATGTTGAGCATAGTAAGCTCGCCTCAGTTTGAATGTTAGGCTTTCACACCATGGATACATTACTGCTTATTAAAGTCATCATCATGGGTATCGTCGAAGGTCTGACGGAATTTTTACCTATTTCATCAACGGGTCATCTCATCCTCGCAGGTAGCCTACTAAATTTCACCGGTGAAAAAGTAAAAGTCTTTGAGATAGTGATTCAGGCGGGCGCTATGCTCGCAGTTTGTTGGGAATATCGTCATCGCATTATTGATGTGATTCGTAACTTTTCATCCGATGCCGCAGCACGACGTTTTGTAGCCAATCTTTTAGTCGCATTTCTGCCAGCAGTGGTCTTGGGCTTATTGTTTGGCAAAATGATTAAGGCGCACTTATTCGCACCGGTACCTGTGGCATTAGCGTTTATCGTCGGTGCTTTCATCATACTGATTGTGGAAAGACGTAATCGTCTTAACGAAGACAGTTTGCGTATTCATTCCGTGGATGAGATGACGATGCTCGATGCATTTAAGGTGGGCTGCGCGCAATGCTTTGCTTTGATACCGGGCACCAGTCGCTCCGGCGCCAGTATTATTGGTGGTATGGCGTTTGGTTTATCGCGCCAAGCAGCGACGGAGTTTTCATTTTTTCTGGCGATACCCACTCTGTTTGGTGCGACGATTTATTCGTTGTATAAAGAGCGCGCTTTACTCTCGGTAGCTGACTTACCTATGTTTGGTGTGGGCGCTTTGGCAGCATTTATCTCAGCCTTTTTTTGCGTGCGCTGGTTGCTGCGCTATATCAGCACGCATGATTTCACCATTTTTGTTTGGTACCGGATCGTGTTTGGTGTACTGATATTAATTTCAGCGGCGACCGGTTGGGTGGTTTGGGCGGAATAAACGACGCAGCTTAATTTTTTAAGCCGTGCGTGTAAAAACTAAGTCCCATACGCCGTGCCCTAATTTCAATCCACGATTTTCAAACTTAGTGGTGGGGCGATAATCCGGGCGAGCAGCATAGGATGCAGCAGTATTTTTCAATGTGGGTTCAGAGCTCAACACATCCAACATTTGTTCAGCATAGTCTTGCCAATCGGTGGCGCAATGCAAATAGCCGCCTATCATTAAACGCGATGTCAGCAGCTCTACAAACGGGCCTTGAATCAATCGACGTTTGTTGTGACGCGCTTTATGCCAAGGGTCAGGAAAAAACACATGAATGCCCGCTAATGAATTCGGCGCGATCATATCGCGCACTACTTCAACGGCATCATGTTGAATCAATCGCAGATTAGTGAGCGATTGTTCACCGATCAACTTCAATAAACTGCCGATTCCCGGTGTGTGTACTTCGACACCCAGAAAATTTTTATCAGACAAATGTCCAGCAATGAATGCGGTCGTCTCGCCCATGCCGGTACCTATTTCTAGGATCGTTGGCGCAGGTCGCTGAAATACAGTATCAAATGCTAAAGCTGATTTTTGAAACGGCAGGCAGTAAGTGGGCCCCAGTGAGTCTATGGCGCGCGCCTGTGCTGTAGATAAACGCCCAGCGCGGGTTACGAAGCTACGTATGCGCCGCTCATTGGGGTCGTACAACATGTGTCTATCGGTTTCGGGAGCGGTGTTTTCTGACATGAATAACGAAAAAAAGTAGTGCAAAAATATGGCTAAACACAGGGCGCATAAAAATAATTATGCCTCGCAAGTTCGGCGATTATTTTTCTTCCCAATCACTACAGGCCATTTTCCATAGCGGCAGTGTGAATTCATCAAATTGATCTATCAGCCAGACATCAGGAACAGTCATTTGATTGATAATCTCACCCGTAGCCATAGCTCCCGCATACCATGTGTAGGACACTTGGCGCATGGCGCGTGATGGACAATCAAATTCAGTACGAATTTTTTGTGAGGTGAGCGGCTTACCGTTCATTTTTCGTAGCGAGGGTGCCTTATGTTCAACGATGCGCCACATTTCTACTAGGCCGAGATTGCGCTCTATACTGTCGACATCCACATATTGCGTCATACCTGTTTTGGATGATTGTGTAATGATGACCCAATTTTCAGCGTGGGTCAGCGTCGTTAATAAGAGTAAAGCAATCATTAAACTAATTTTTTTCACTGCATTCCCTTTATTTTTGTAAACCAGCCGTAGGCTGTATTAGAAGTACACAGCACCACAGTGTAAAACCTATCAGTACCAACACGAGCTGACCGATAGCTAAGTACAGCACTGAATCACTCAGCATGGGGGCAAGCAATCCAGCCACCACCGCTGACAGCATCGTCATAGTAAATGATTGACACGAAGCGACCGTGCCCCGAATCGCTGGAAATAAATCGAGTATCAGCAGCGTTAATCCCGGTGCCGCCATCGACATACCGATTGTATACAGAAATAGCGGAGCGACTGTCCAGGGCACGGCGGCTGGAAAAAATGCATGGTAACCGACGTTAAACAGGCAAGCTACCGACAAAAAA
>JBEGSP010000232.1:0-4383 GCA_041179845.1 Pseudomonadota bacterium | reverse complement strand
TGAATCCGGTTTGCGTGAAGGCTTATTTTCAGCAGTAAAAAATTTCGTAGAGATGCATTCTTTGCTACCTAAAGGCGTCAAGCTTTTACCCGAAGATGTATTCGCACGTGCTTCCTTTGTACTATCTGCCAAAGTACTCGACCCACAGTTTCAAGGGCAAATCAAAGAACGACTTAACTCACGTGATGCGGTGCGTTTAGTCGGTGGATATTCGCGTACTGCGCTTGATCTCTGGCTAAATCAACATGTCGATTACGGCAAAAAACTGGCAGAGCTCGTTATACGCCAAGCACAAAGCCGACTGCGATCAGCACAAAAAGTCGAAAAGAAAAAATCATCGGGTGTTGCTGTATTGCCTGGCAAATTGACCGACTGCGAATCAACCGATCTGACACGTAATGAAATTTTTTTAGTCGAAGGTGATTCCGCTGGCGGCTCAGCCAAGATGGGACGCGACAAAGAATTCCAAGCTATTCTTCCATTGCGCGGCAAAGTATTAAATGCGTGGGAGACCGAACGCGATCGATTATTTGCCAATAATGAGATTCACGATATCGCTGTGGCGATTGGCGTCGATCCGCATGGCAAATTAGATAATCCAGATTTATCTGGTTTGCGCTATGGCCGTATTTGTATTTTGTCCGATGCGGACGTTGATGGCTCGCATATCCAAGTCTTGCTGTTGACGCTGTTCTTCAAGCACTTCCCCAAGTTGATCGATCACGGACATATTCATATTGCGCGCCCACCGCTATATCGTGTTGATGCTCCTGCACGTGGGAAAAAACCTGCGCAAAAAATTTATGCGTTAGATGAAGGTGAACTAACGGCTGTAGAAGATAAATTACGCAAGGATGGCGTAAAAGATGGCGCGTGGAATATCGCACGCTTCAAAGGCTTGGGTGAAATGAGTGCAGAACAATTGTGGGAAACCACAATGAATCCCGATACACGTCGCCTGCTACCCGTCAGCATTGGTGAGCTAGGTCAAAAAGCCTCGGAAGATCGCTTCACTATGTTGATGGGCAAAGGCGAAGCCGCTGCTCGCCGTTCTTGGTTAGAAGAACACGGCAATGAAGTCGACGCTGATATCTAAGCCGACCAAACACAAACTACGTCATTAAAAAATATTACTCGTCTCGGATAGTTAAAAAATACTATGGCTGACCAAACCAATCTCTTTGAAGCCGCTGCTGATAACGGTGGAGAATCTCTAGCACTTGCCACCTTTGCTGAGCGCGCTTATCTCGATTATGCGATTTCGGTGGTTAAAGGTCGTGCGCTACCTGATGTGTGCGATGGCCAAAAGCCGGTGCAGCGTCGAATTTTGTATGCCATGAATCAGCTACGCTTAGATCCTACAGCTAAGCCACGTAAATCAGCCGCCGTCGTCGGTGATGTACTAGGTAAGCTGCATCCCCATGGTGACCAATCAGTGTATGACGCCATGGTCCGTATGGCGCAAGATTTCTCATTGCGCTATCCACTCGTTGATGGGCACGGAAATTTTGGTTCTCGCGATGGCGATGGCGCAGCAGCGATGCGCTATACCGAAGCACGTTTAACACCTATCTCGCAGTTGCTGCTCGATGAAATCGATATGGGCACGGTGGATTTTTCACCTAATTACGATGGCTCCAGTGAAGAACCTAAGCTTTTACCAGCACGACTCCCATTTGCCCTGCTGAATGGAGCCTCTGGTATCGCCGTCGGTATGGCGACTGAAATTCCTTCGCACAATCTGAATGAAGTCGCGGCAGCAGCAATGGCAGTCATCAAGCAGCCTAAAATTTCGCATGACGAATTAATGGCGCTGATACCTGGCCCAGATTTTCCTGGCGGCGGGCAAATCATCACGTCGAAATCGACTATCTCAGAAATTTATCAATCGGGACGCGGCAGTATCAAAGTTCGCGCCCGCTGGAAAATCGAAGATCTCGCTCGTGGTCAATGGCAATTGGTCGTCACTGAACTACCACCAGGCACGTCATCGCAAAAAATTCTGGAAGAGATAGAAGAACTCACCAATCCTAAAGTTAAGCTAGGCAAAAAAAGTTTAACGCCGGATCAGCTAGGGAACAAACAGACGATTCTTTCTGTTTTAGATACCGTGCGCGATGAATCAGGGCGCGAAGCGGCTGTACGTTTGGTGTTTGAACCCAAATCAAAAAATCAAGATCAAGAAGAATTTAGCAATCTTTTACTAGCTCACACCTCATTAGAAAACAGTGTAGGCGTGAATTTTGTGATGATAGGCGCCGATGGCCGCCCACGCCAAAAAGGGATAGGCGAAATTCTGCGTGAATGGGTGGGCTTCCGTTTTGACACTGTCACACGCCGTACTCAGCATCGCTTGGGTAAGGTTGACGATCGTATTCATATACTCGAGGGCAGAGAAGCCGTTCTCCTGAATATCGACAAGGTCATCAAAATCATTCGTGAATCCGATGAGCCTAAACCTGCGCTCATGAAGGCGTTTAAATTATCGGAGCGGCAGGCAGAAGATATTCTCGAGATTCGCTTGCGTCAGCTGGCTCGACTAGAAGCGATCAAAGTACAACAAGAACTTGCTGAGCTACGTAAAGAAAAGAAAAACCTGCAGGAGCTACTCGACAATCCATCGTCGATGAAAAAACTCTTGATTAAAGAGATAGAGACAGATGCAAAAACCTACGGTGACAAACGCCGCACCTTAATCAAGGTGGCTGAAAAAGCAGTTGCTGAAGCCAAAATTATTGATGAGCCAGTAACCGTCATCATTTCTCAAAAAGGCTGGGTACGCGCGCGTCAAGCTCATGGGCATGATGCTGCGCAATTTAGCTTCAAAGCGGGTGATGCGTTGTATGCGACATTTGAATGCCGCACTACCGACAATGTATTAGCTTTTGGATCGAACGGACGCGTGTACACCATCGCAGTGGCTCAATTACCTGGTGCGCGTGGCGATGGCGTACCGCTCACAACGCTGGCTGAAGTCGAAACCGGAACTCGATTAGTTCATTATTTTGTGGGCTTAACGGATACCACGTTATTACTGGCATCGACCGGCGGCTTTGGATTTGCCGCCAAAGTCGGTGACATGATCAGCCGCCAAAAAGCCGGCAAAGCATTTATGGCGATGGATGAAGGCGATGAACCTGTTCGCCCCAGCGTGATACTCAAAGGCGCAAGCGCTTTAGCTTGTCTTTCTGAGCAAGGTCGGATGCTGGTGTTTGGCTTAGATGAAATCAAAACACAATCGGGTGGCGGTCGCGGCGTGACCTTGATGGATCTCGATCCTAAAGAAAAGTTAATCGCAGCACAGCCTATCAGTCAAAAAGGCGTGCGCATTTTAGGCACGGCACAGCGAAGCGGCAAACCGCAAGAAGTGATCTTGACTGGCAAAGATCTGGCGCATCATTTTGGCAAACGTGCTCGTAAAGGTAAATTACTCGCATCGCGTCTGCGCGCTACCAGCCTAGAAGCGAATTCGTAGACGAAAAGTCATCATGACAAAAAATCAAAACGCAGATTTGATAGCGTAAATTAGCTTTTATTGAATTGAAGTAAGAGAAGGTCATCTTTAGAATGGGCATTATTGCCCTACGCTAAGATGTCATGACTTTCTACTTATTCAAACGTTTCGCCTACCTTGTGCGAATCACGTCGCTTAGCCTACTGCTCATCGTAGTCAGTACTGAGATAGCTTTTGCGGAATCCTTAGATTCCACTATTAACGAACAAGTCATCATGCTTTCGGTGACTCAACATGGTAACGAATTTCAATTCGAGACCACCATCTTCAAACCACCTGGAAATGGTCCCTTCCCTCTTTTGCTCATGAATCACGGCAAAGAGATTGGCGATCCCCATAAACAAAAGCGCGATCGCTTTCTGGCTATCAGTCGTGAATTTGTAAAACGTGGTTATGCGGTTGCTATCCCCATGCGTCGAGGATTTGCTCGATCAACCGGAACCTATTCGGATCACGGCTGCAATATGACCGACAATGGTCATCTGCAAGCTGACGATATTGAAGCAGCACTAGTCGCACTACTTAAGCAAAATTGGGTTGATAGTGAACGCATAATTATCGGTGGCCAATCGTATGGTGGGTTAGCCGCTATGGCCTTTGGAGTACGTCAATTTCCAGGTGTGCGTGCCTTACTTAATTTTGCGGGTGGGCTTCGGGTAGATGGCCGCGGCTGCGACTGGAAAAATTCATTGGTCAAGGCATTCGCTAGTTACGCAACTAAAAGCTCTCTACCTAGCCTGTGGTTTTATGGCGAGAACGACAGCTATTTTGATCACGCATTGGCTATGCAATTACTGAATGCCTACCAATCCGCAGGCGTTGTCCCGGAGTTATCTGCCTTTGGAAAATTTAAAAATGATGCGCATGGA
>JBEGSP010000231.1:0-3093 GCA_041179845.1 Pseudomonadota bacterium | reverse complement strand
GTTTTATTAGGAGCAAAAAATGACAAAAAAAATCAAATGCGCACTCATCGGGCCAGGCAATATTGGTACTGATTTGCTCGCCAAATTACAACGCTCAGCTGTGCTTGAGCCGGTATGGATGGTAGGCATTGACCCCGAATCTGATGGATTGAAACGTGCTCGCGATATGGGTATTAAAACGACTGCTGATGGCGTTGATGGCTTACTGCCGCATGTCAAAGCTGATGGCGTACAAATCGCTTTTGATGCGACCAGCGCTTACGTGCATGGAGAAAATTCTCGCAAACTGACTGAGCTGGGTGTGATGATGATTGATCTGACTCCCGCTGCGATTGGTCCTTATTGTGTACCGCCAGTGAACTTAAAAGAACATGTCGGTAAACGCGAAATGAACGTCAACATGGTGACCTGCGGTGGTCAGGCTACTATTCCCATGGTGGCAGCGGTATCACGCGTTCAACCAGTTGCCTACGGCGAGATCGTAGCCACCGTGTCGAGTCGCTCCGTGGGTCCTGGCACGCGAAAAAATATCGACGAATTTACTCGCACCACCGCTGGTGCTGTTGAAAAAGTAGGCGGCGCTAAACAAGGCAAGGCAATCATCATCATTAACCCTGCTGATCCACCATTAATCATGCGTGACACGATTCACTGCCTGACCGAAGGTGAACCGAATCAAGCCAAGATTACCGCCTCGGTTTTAGAAATGATCAAAGAAGTACAAAAATATGTACCCGGATACAAGCTCGTCAATGGCCCTGTATTTGATGGGAAGCGTGTTTCGATTTTCCTAGAAGTCGAAGGTCTGGGTGACTACCTGCCAAAATACGCCGGCAATTTAGACATCATGACTGCGGCAGCCGCTCGTACTGCTGAGATGTTTGCCGAAGAAATCTTATCCGGAAAACTAACACTTGAACCCGCTCTTGCAGCGTGATGACAAAGGACTCTCTCATGAACATCAAAGGTAAAAAAGTCGCCGTCCATGACATGACGCTACGTGATGGTATGCATCCTAAGCGCCATCAAATGACACTCGAACAAATGACTCAAATCGCTAGCGGCCTTGATCGCGCTGGTGTGCCGTATATCGAAGTCACCCATGGTGATGGGTTAGGTGGCTCGTCGGTCAATTACGGATTTCCTGCCCATACGGATGAACAGTACCTTGGCGCAGTCATTCCATTAATGAAGCAAGCCAAAGTATCTGCCTTACTGATACCTGGTATCGGTACAGTTGACCATCTGTTGATGGCTAAAGATCTCGGTGTGCATACCATTCGCGTTGCGACGCATTGCACTGAAGCTGATGTGAGTGAACAGCACATTATTAAGGCACGCTCACTTGACATGGATACGGTCGGATTTTTAATGATGGCCCACATGAGTGATGCGCAAAGTTTGGTGAAACAAGCCAAGCTAATGGAAAGCTATGGCGCTAACTGTATCTACATCACTGACTCGGCTGGCTATATGCTTCCCGATGATGTAACCATTCGCCTTGATGCTGTGCGCCAGGCATTAAAACCAGAAACCGAGCTCGGTTTTCATGGGCACCATAACTTAGCCATGGGCATCGCCAATTCACTTGCTGCCGTTGCAGCGGGCGCTAGTCGTATTGATGCTGCTGCTGCAGGTTTAGGCGCCGGTGCCGGCAATACACCGATGGAAGTGTTCATTGCGGTATGCGCACGTATGGGCGTTGAAACCGGAGTCGATGTCTTCAAAATTCAAGACGTAGCCGAAGATTTAGTTGTTCCTATCATGGACCACATTATTCGCATTGATCGTGATTCACTCACTTTGGGATATGCAGGGGTTTATTCGAGCTTCTTATTATTTGCCAAACGTGCCGAAGCAAAATATGGCGTACCAGCGCGCGATATTTTGGTAGAACTGGGACGACGCGGTATGGTGGGTGGCCAAGAAGACATGATTGAAGACACCGCAATGACGCTGGCTCGTGAACGCAAACAACAGAGTCTGTCAGCTGCTGCCTGATCATTAATCCAAGGAGATCGTATGCCCTTTGCTCAAATCTACATGCTAGAAGGAAGAACTGAAGAACAGAAGCGTGCTGTGATTGAAAAAGTCACTATCGCATTACACGAAGCGGTTGGCGCACCGAAAGAAACCATTCGTATTCTGATTCAGGATGTACCAAAAACTAACTGGGGAATCGCGGGAACATCGGCCAAGGATTTGGGCCGATAAACTTATATTTCGTGAGTGTTTTAGAACTGCGATCGACTCCCTCTAAAACGAAATGCCCGCTCAATTTAGCGGGCATTTTTTTGATAATCTGTTTAATTTCGCCTCTCTGATTTAAGCCTATGAAGCAGTTACTCGCTAATCAGGGGCAACAACTGCAATGGGCCGTGTGCCAATTTTTACTCCGGTAACTTCATCCACAGCGATCGCCTTAATCTCTTTACCTGTTTCAGCATCCAGAAAACGCACTAACTTACCCCCACCTCTGTGCTTGCGTCCCCATGCACCAATGATGAAAAGTACAGGCAGAAAATCCACGCCTGCTTGAGTCAAAAGATATTCTTCTCGCGGGGGGTGCTCCGAGTAGCGCTGCTTTTCCAATAAGCCTTCGTCCGTCAAATTGGCTAGCCGTCGGGTAAGGATAGTCGGGGCGATACCCAAACTTTTACGAAACTGGTCAAAGCGTGTCAGACCAGCGTGGGCGTCTCGCAGGATCAACAAACTCCACGCATCCCCCGCAAAAGCCAAGCTGCGGGCTATTGGGCACGGATCCAAATCATTATTTTCGATGTCCATATCAATTAAGTAGTGACTTACTTTCAAAATGATAGTAACTTACGTTTTGGAGCGATACTATCACTTCCAGACATAAATTAGAACGACGAAAAAAACAGAAAGTCGTTAGCAATAGCTACTGGGACTTCCCGCAGCAGGTTTAAGGATTCACCATGACGATACTACCTACCCAAAACGAAAATAATCTCCTCAATCAGCCGCTACAACTCCCGAATGGAACCGTGCTGCGCAATCGACTTGCGAAGTCATCGATGAGCGAGGCCCTTGGAACATACGATAACCACCCTACTCTTGAACTTGTGACGC
>JBEGSP010000230.1:0-2905 GCA_041179845.1 Pseudomonadota bacterium | reverse complement strand
GTAGGTAAATTTCAAGCGCATGAAATCGGTAAGGCACCCGATGGTAGCGATATGAAAATACCTTATTGGAGTTTGGATTACGAATTCGCACTACAAAAAAAGTAGCGAGCGCGAATATTGGCCAAGTCGACAAGTGCTAGGTACGTGACGTATGACTAGCCATAATTAATTGATAAACGGTATCCCCGCTTGTTCAAAAAAATCAAACAAGTGGTGTAACACGGCTTCAGGTTGCTCTTGTTGAACCCAATGGCCTGCACCGGGAATCAGATGGCAACCTAGCATGCGCGTGCAAGCCTGCTGTTGCATCTTATCGAACGCTCCTGGGATTTGATGTACACCCCAATCACTTGCGCCGGCGATGAAACACGACGGTACATCAATGGTTAATCCACCTAGTAAACGTAATGAATCGATTTGCGCTCGACTGGTGAGGCAGCGATACCACTGCAGCCCTCCTTGAAAACCTGTGCGTGCGTATTCAGCACAATAAACAGCGAGTTCATCATCGGGTAACCAGTCACACTGAGCGATGGCATCGGCATCAGGCATGTCAGAGGCGACGCTCTCGGGCATATTTTTTCCGTGTTCCATCACGTAATAATGCGGCAGCAGTGCTAGCGCTTGTGCACTTAATTCATCTAATGGATGAGGGCGATTCAAAGGCCAGTCGGCACTCTTCATGTGATAGTAAGCGCGCAAGAAAGCATGCAGGCCTTGGGGCGGGTGATGCATGTCGTGGTTAGCCTGCGGGGTAGAGTAGTACCAGTGATAGTGCTGCCTTGGTGGATTGAGCTTAGTTAGTTCATCCACTGCATGCAGCAATAAATCAAAGCCGTCAGCAGGTGCTGTGTCGTTAACTCTACGCTGCCATGTGGGTGCGCCAGCGAACGGCGCACTCATCATCACGACCGATTTAAAGGTATCGGGTCTGCTTAGCGCAGCGATAGCTGCTAGCGGTGCACCGAAATCATGACCAATCACCGCATCGACATGTTTTTTACCGAGTGCCGCTAAGAGAGCAAGCAGATCGCGTGTTAGGTTAAGAAAATTAAACTCGCTCGGATCATCTAATGCATCAGCCTGCCAGCCCGACGTGCGACCGCAACCTCTCAGGTCAGGTGCAATCACGTGAAAACCTGCCTCGGATAAGGGCACGATCAACTTGCGCCAGCTGTAGGCTATTTCTGGAAATCCATGCAAGAGTAATAAGCTCGGTCGTCCGGATGTCTCATGGCCGGCTTCGAGCACATGCATTTGCAAGCCGTTGATGTCGGGTAGATAACGCGATCGGATGTGCGAATGCAGCGGTAAGGGATTGAGCATGGCAACATCGCACTTCTTATTATGGGATGTCCATTATCTATGATTTGGCCGTCAGTTATCCCTTGTCCTGCACTGACCTCTGATGGTCTGCTCGCAGAGCAGGGTGATGAATTTATGTGGGTGGCATTCAGACTAAGCCCCGACCGCATACACCACGGTATGCGGATTGACAGAGGCTTTTTCTGTCATAAATCGATTGCGACTACGATAGTCATAGTGAGTGTTAAAACTTATGGCTGATACCCACTTGAAAGTTGCGCTCGGCGCCTGGGAAAATTCCATCGGGATGACGGCTTGCGATGTAATTTTTATCAGTTAAGTTGCGCACCGTTGCAAACACACTGGTTTGTTTGCTCAATGCGTAGCGTGTATTAATGTTAAAGGTTGTGTAGGCTGGAATAACACCTTTACGGCCATCATCACTTGCCGCCACCGTGTTGGCGGCATCGACGAATTGAGACGACACATGGGTAGCCGAGAGTCTAGTCGTTAGTTCTTCAAATTTATAGGTTAATGCCACATTGGAGATGAGTTCCGGTGCATAAGGTAATCGGTTGCCATTCACCGTCGCACTGCTGCCGAGCCTGTCACTGCGATATTCAGCCACGGGCAGATAGGTCATATTGGTCTCAGCTCCCCAGCCCTTTCCCAAATCAATGCCAAGCAAACCTTCAATTCCCTGATGCAGCGTTTTACCGGCATTCGATTGAGTGACATTGGCAGAAGTTGAGGCATTCACGATCTGATTAGCAAAGTCCATTTGAAATGCCGTTACTTCATAACGCAATTGATCAACGGTGCCGCGCACACCCATTTCCAGATTGGTCGAACGTTCTGCACCTAGTCGTTGATCGACGCCACCGACAATCGAAGCGGCCATCATTGCAGGAGAAAATCCGCGGTGAGCGCCTGCATAAATTTGAGCTTGCGGGCTGACTTGCCAAGTTGCGCCTATACCAGGGACGAATTCTGTATTGCTGGCTTTACCGCTCACATCATTGAGTCGATTGAGGTCTTTTTGTGTATAGGTTTCAATCCTTAGACCAGGTGTGATGGCGATTCGCTCATTGATAATAAAACGATTCTGACCATAGAGCGCGAGGCTGTTGGCGCTTGAATCTTGGTTTGCAGTCAATGTGCCACTGCGCGCATTTTCATTGGTGAAGGAGGAGACAGTTTTATTCAGACGCGATTCAGTATGGAGTCGGATACCGATCTCAGTTTCGTTTTTTATTCCAAAACTATCGTGATTGAGTTCAAGTCGTGAATCGACACCCATCATCTCGAATGTTCGCTTCGCACCGACCATGCAGGCTGAGCTACCACCACAGGCAACAAAGGTGGTGCCATTAGCACTGCGGGCTAGCACCGGACGACGCCAATAATCACGCTGTAACTCGCTCCAGTATGTGAGCGTTTTCAATCGTGTCGCGCTGTTTAATTCAATTTCGTGGTTGATATCAAACGAGAGGCGATCACTTAAAAAGAAATCGTTTTTTGCTGGGTTTTTAGTTGGGGTGTCGCGATATTCATTTTTACGCAGACCTACATACGATGTGTTTATATCGTTGGTGTAATA
>JBEGSP010000229.1:0-19729 GCA_041179845.1 Pseudomonadota bacterium | reverse complement strand
CTTCACGCAAACCGGATTCATGTGTGCCGCCTGCTGGCGTAGGGATCAAGTTCACATATGATTCGCGCACGATCGCGCCGTCTTCAGTCCACGCTACTACCCAAGCGGCACCTTCACCTTCGGCAAAACCTTCGGCATCGCCGAGTGCATATTGCTCGGCTTCGAAGAGTGGGATTAAGGTCTCGCTACTACCACCTTGTGCCAAGGCTTCATTCAGATAACCGCGCAAGCCTTGTTCGTATAACCATGTTTGCTGATCGCCGGATTTTTCTTGGATGAAGGTGACTTTCACTCCAGGCAGCAGCACCGCCTTTGAGCGCAACAGTCGCTGCAAGTCACCGATAGGAATTACGGAGGAATCAAAATATTTTGGATCAGGCCAGACGGTAACGCGTGTGCCCGTTTTTTTATCGTCTTTACCGGCAGCACGTGATTTTAATTTTGAGGTGACGTCGCCGCCAGAAAAGGCGATGGTATGTACACCGTGCCCTTTATCGTCTTTGCGCCAGACAGTAATCTCTAACTTAACTGACAGTGCATTGGTGACTGATACACCGACACCATGCAAGCCACCCGAGAAGGCGTAAGCACCGCCCGAGCCTTTGTCGAATTTGCCGCCTGCGTGCAGACGGGTAAATACGATTTCGACCGTGGGTACTTTTTCTTCGGGGTGCATACCCACTGGAATACCACGACCATCATCTTCGACACTGACGCTACCGTCTTTATGGAGTGTGACGATGATGTTTTTTCCGTAGCCTCCCAAAGCTTCATCGGAGGCATTGTCGATCACCTCTTGAATGATATGCAGCGGATTCTCAGTCCGGGTATACATACCGGGCCGCTGCTTGACGGGTTCGAGTCCTTTCAGGACGCGGATTGATGATTCGCTGTATTCAGGTTTTTTGCTTGCCATGCCTAGACTAAGAGTGAGTGTGATTAACGTGGGTGCCAAACGTAAAAAATCCCCGGCATTCTAATGAATTTTTCGGGCTTATTCGTCGTTCGGTTTGAATTAAGCTAAAAATTTATTTTTCAGCCAGCGGTTAGAGGTAAGGACCATGGAAGAAGTGGCATCATTTGGAAAGCATTTGCATGGCTCGCTCCAAGCCTTCCATGGTGATGGGGTACATGCGCTGGCCCATAATTTGTTTGATGATGGTGATTGATTGGCGATATTGCCATAGTCCTTCAGGTTCTGGATTGAGCCAGACAAATTTTGGAAACTGGTGTGCGAAGCGCTGCAGCCAAACAGCCCCAGCTTCTTCATTGTGATACTCGACTGAGCCGCCCGGTTGCACGATTTCATAGGGGCTCATGGTGGCATCGCCGACAAAAATCAGTTTAGTATCAGGCGGATACTTGCGTAGTACGTCCCAGCTCGCAAAGCGTTCAGCATGTCGGCGTCGATTATTTTTCCATAGCGTTTCATACAAACAGTTATGAAAATAGAAGAATTCCATATTCTTGAATTCGGTCTTTGCCGCTGAAAATAATTCCTCAACGCGTGCAATGTGATCATCCATGCTGCCGCCTACATCCATCAGCATGAGTACTTTGACCTTATTTTTACGCTCTGGTTGCATCACCAGATCTAACCAGCCTGCATTATTGGCTGTGGCGCGGATAGTATCGTCTAGAGCTAATTCGTCTTGTGCGCCTTCACGCGCAAATTTGCGTAATCTACGCAGCGCAACTTTGATATTTCGCGTACCTAATTCACGCTCACTGTCATAATCACGATAGGTGCGTGCCTCCCATACTTTGACGGCGCTGCGGTTGCCGCCTTCGCCACCAATGCGTATGCCTTCGGGATTTTGACCGCCATTACCAAAAGGTGAGGTGCCGCCGGTGCCTATCCATTTATTTCCACCTTCGTGACGCGCTTTTTGTTCTTCCAATAATTCCTTCAAGCGGTCCATCAACTTGTCGTAGCCGAATTTTTCTAGTTGCGCTTTTTGCTCAGGGGTCAATTCGCGTTGCAGTCGTTTCATCAGCCAGTCGAGAGGAATCTCTGGATTTTTTTCAAACAGAGTTTCAACCCCATGAAAATAACTGCCAAATGCTTGGTCGAATTTATCGAAATGAGCTTCGTCTTTGACCATGGTGGTACGCGAGAGGTAATAGAAGTCATCCAGTGATGGTGAAATCACCTGACGATCTAAGGCTTCCAGCAGCACCAGAAATTCCTTGATCGAGACGGGAATCTTCGCGCTTTTGAGCGTGAAAAAAAAGTCGATCAGCATGGTCGTATCAACCGGTGGTGATTAGCGGTTGTTACGTGACATGAAAACCAGACGCTCAAATAAATGCACGTCTTGTTCATTTTTCAAAAGCGCTCCATGCAGAGGCGGAACAATCGCTTTTTGATCCTGACTGCGCAGCGCTTCTGGAGGAATGTCTTCGGCCAGCAAAAGTTTTAACCAATCGAGTAGTTCAGAGGTTGAGGGTTTTTTCTTTAGTCCAGGAATATCGCGTACGTCATAAAACGTCTGCATCGCTTGCGCCAGCAGGTTTTTTTTCAAATTGGGGAAATGCACATCGACGATTTGCTGCATCGTCTCTTTTTCAGGAAATTTTATGTAGTGAAAGAAGCATCGACGCAGGAAAGCGTCCGGTAATTCTTTTTCGTTATTCGACGTGATGATGACCAGTGGGCGGTGCTTTGCGCGGACCATTTCGCGCGTTTCATAGACATAGAACTCCATCCGGTCGAGTTCGCGCAGTAAGTCATTGGGGAATTCGATATCAGCTTTATCGATTTCATCAATCAGCAGTACCACGGGCTCATCCGCGGTAAAAGCCTGCCAAAGTACCCCACGCACAATATAGTTATGAATATCTTTGACACGTTCGTCACCCAGCTGGGAGTCGCGCAAGCGGGATACCGCGTCATATTCGTACAGACCTTGTTGGGCTTTGGTGGTCGATTTGATATGCCATTGCAAAAGTGGCATCTTTAGCGCAGCGGCGACTTCCTCGGCCAGCATAGTCTTGCCGGTGCCTGGTTCGCCTTTGATCAACAAAGGCCTTTGTAGCGTGAGTGAGGCGTTCACGGCCAGCTTGAGATCGTGAGTCGCAACGTAATTTTCGGAACCTTCAAAGCGTGCAGGGGTATTCATAGCTGTACTGATTAGTCAAAGAAAATAAGGATGAGTATAAACGAGTGAATAGTCTGAATTACGCTAATTTTTCTTGTGACCGGTTGTTCAAAATAGACGTTGAAATGTGAATCGGTTATCATTAATGGCTTTTTTTTGAGCGGTCGTGTAGCAAATTATTCCGTTTTTTTCTGAATTTCACGGCCGCTTTTTTGGTGTCGAATTAACTACCCAGTTATCATGAAAAAAATCTTTGCTCTTCTCGTGTTGGCGAGCGTAGCTCAGGTATCTGCTGCTGCAGATGCTCAGGGCGATGCGAGTGCTGCCAAAAATAAGGTTGCGATGTGCATAGGATGCCATGGCATTCCTGGTTACAAAGCGACCTATCCTGAGGTATACCGCGTGCCCATGCTGGGCGGTCAGTCGGAAAAATATATCGTTTCAGCGCTGAATGCTTACAAAAAGGGTGAACGTTCGCACCCTTCTATGGTGGGTATTGCTAAAGGTCTGTCGGATCAAGACATCGCTGACGTTGCCGCGTATTACGCGCAACAGAAATAAGGAGTCACCATGAATAAAATGAATTCACTGCTGGTGGCTATACTGGCTTGCGTATCGATGAATGTGTTGGCGGCTGATGCAGAAGCTGGCAAGGCGGCTGTTGCAAAATATAACTGCGCATCGTGCCATGGCGCTGACTTTAATAGCCCGATTGATCCTAGCTATCCTAAGTTGGCTGGTCAGCATGCGGATTATCTGGAGCATGCATTGATTGCTTATCAGCGTGGCGCAAGCGCTGCTAATGGTCGTGGTAATGCCATCATGGGCGGCATGGCTAAGCCACTCTCGAAGACAGATATTAAGGACATTTCTGCGTATCTTTCGAGCTTGCCTGGTGCTCTAGTAGTTCGTAAATGATTCGAAAACGGCACTGACATGACGCAAAAAACCGCAGCTTGCTGCGGTTTTTTTATGCTTGCGCCCGTCGTTTAATGCATTCAATGTAGGCTAAGCCATCCGGTGGAGTACCATTCCGTTGAGAAGTCCAGAGCATTTCACCCAGACATTCCATGATCTGGTGGTGTGCTTCATGTTCTGAGCTTAGCTTGGTCGCTAGAGCGCTATGCGCTTCCTTTATGCCAGGCGGTTGATCCACTGATAGTTGTTCTGCAATCGATAGGTGCATGGAGAGATGAAGAAAGGGATTCGATTTGCCTTTCGCTGCATCATAGTCAGCCGCTAATGCGTGGTCGCTATCGGCTAAGTCGCCTTCATATTCCGGGTGTAGTCGTATCCAGTCGCATGCAATGGCTTCTAATGGAGTGAGCACTGCACCCGATATGGATTTTTTCCAGGTTTCGCAAAAAAATAATCGAACGTCGTCTTTACTGGGATTAAACACGTTTACTTACTCCAATCCAAAGGTAAGTATACAAACGCCCTTGACGGCAAACACAGCCGCAGCAGCAATGTTGAGAAAAGTTTGCATTAACCTGTCAGATTCCTTTTTTAGGCGTGCGTGTTTTTGATTTGAATTCGCATAAGTCAGCGATCAGGCAATTCCAGCATTGCGGTGAACGTGCAAGACAGGTATAGCGTCCATGCAAAATCAGCCAGTGATGCGCATCCATCAAATACTCGGGTGGCACAAATTTCATCAATTTTTGTTCAACAATGTCGACATTTTTTCCAGGAGCCAGACCGGTTCGATTGGAGACACGAAAAATATGAGTGTCAACCGCCATGGCGGGCTGACCGAACGCTGTGTTGAGAACGACATTCGCAGTCTTACGTCCTACACCGGGTAGAGCTTGTAATGATTCGCGATCGCGGGGCACGTCGCCATGATGATTTTCGAGTAGCAAGCGACAAGTATCGATTACATTTTTTGCTTTGTTACGATACAAACCTATCGTTTGCACATACGGTATCAAGCCATCAACACCCAAGGCAACAATCGTTTCAGGTGTATTGGCAACGATGTAAAGTTTTCGTGTAGCCTTATTCACCGACACATCGGTTGCTTGTGCCGATAATATTACGGCGATCAACAACTCAAATGGCGTGGTGTATTCAAGTTCAGTGGTGGGGTTAGGATTGGCTGTCTTCAGGCGTTCGAAGATTTGCTTGCGCTTTTCCGCATTCATATTTTTTTCTGTTCCTGAGCTTCTTTTTGTAAGCGTGCGCGTTCGATAGCGGCTTGGATGATCGCGCGTTTACGTTTTTTTTCTGCTAGCTCTTCTGCGCTGAGGGCAGTTTCCTCGTTAACTTCTTTTAATTTTGCAGCTGCCTTGGCAGCGAGTCGCGCATCTTGCTCTTCTTTTTCTACCCGTAACCTAAGTTCACGCTGATGAAAACGCTGACGTGCCGCATCGGCTTGATCCGCTGACCAGGCTTGCCACCCCGTTTTATTTTCAGTGACGGGAACCATGGCAATGCAATCGACCGGGCAGGGCGCAACGCATAAATCGCAACCGGTACACAGTTCAGGAATCACCGTATGCATTTGCTTCGCTGCACCGGCAATGGCATCGACTGGGCAGGCTTGAATACATAATGTGCAGCCTATGCAGGCAGCTTCATCGATGAAGGCAACCGGACGTTCTCGCTCAATGCCATTGACAGGATTTAATGCATTGACTGGTTTGCCAAGTAATGCCGCCAAACGACCGATACCTTCGGCGCCACCGGGTGGGCATTGATTGTAGTTTGCTGTGCCCTCGGCGATGGCTTCTGCATAAGGACGACAAGCGGGATAGCCACATTTCGTACACTGAGTTTGTGGCAGTAGATCTTCGATCTGATCGGCAAGTGAGCGGGCAGGGTCGCGCATAGCTTCACATTATCCGGCATTTCGCTGACAGCTCGCCAGCATCAATTCAGACTGGTAAAAAAACAAAGACCGCCTTCAGGCGGTCTTTGATAGGGTCAAAAATGAATGAGTAAAAGCCGATTAGTGATGAGCACGGATGAAATCACTAATTTTTGGAGCAATGACTTCACGCCAACGACGGCCAGAAAAAATTCCATAGTGACCGCATTTGGGAGCCGTGAAATGCTGCTTCATCTCTTTGGGGATGTGCGCACACAATTCATGCGCAGCGCGAGTCTGGCCCAAACCAGAGATGTCATCTAACTCGCCTTCAATGGTGAGTAATGCGACGTCTTTAATATCTTGTGGACGAACGAGTTGGCCTTCGACTTCCCACGTGCCCAACGGTAGTGCATGATCTTGAAACACTGTTTTGATAGTTTCGAGATAGTACTCGGCAGGCATATCGAGCACCGCGTTGTACTCATCATAAAATTTACGATGCTCTTCGGCGGATTCGTTATCACCTTCGCGCAAGTGCAGGTAAAACTCCCAGTGACTTTGCGCGTGTCGCTTTGGATTCATCGCGACAAAACCTGCATGCTGCAAAAAGCCAGGGTAAACGCGTCGGCCATAGCCCGGATAGTTAGGCGGTACGCTGTAGATCACATTATTTTCAAACCAAGAAAAGGGTTTGTTGGTGGCGAGATCATTCACTTGCGTCGGCGCTTTACGGGGATCGATAGGGCCACCCATCATCACCATAGTTTTGGGTAGATTCGGTTCCTTGTTACTAGCCATGAGCGATATAGCTGCCAGAACCGGCACGGTAGGCTGGCATACCGAAATCACATTTAAATTGGGACCAAGGTGGCGAATAAAATCTTGAACATAGTAGACGTAATCATGCAGATGAAAGGCACCGTGATCCATAGATACCATACGCGCATCGGTCCAGTCAGTGATGTAGACGTCATGCTCGGGCAGTAAAGTTTTTACTGTGTCTCTGAGAAGAGTAGCGTGATGGCCGGAGAGCGGTGCTACAAGTAGTATTTTTGGCTGAGTGGCCGACTTACTGTTGCGACTATCTTTGCGAAAGTGCAGCAGCTTACAAAAAGGTTTTTCCAGTGCGATGTCTTCAATCACCGAGACTCGCTGCCCGTCGATTTCTACCGAAGTGATCCCGAATGAGGGTTTTTCGTAGTCCTTACCCAACCTAAACATGAGTTCATATCCCGCCGCGATACGCTGAGCGAAAGGGGTATGAGCGAAAGGGGAGACGGGATTGGTAAACAACTTGGACGAAGCCTCGGCCCATTGAATTAATGGGCTTAGCAGGGTTCGGTTCATTTCGTGCATTTGATAGAGCATGATGACCTCTTATTCACGACACCTGATTGTGACGCTAATCGATAAATTCCGCAATGCAGCAAATGCAAAATTGAAAGATAGTCACGTGACCCAGCGTAATTTTAGTGAAAACCAAATCGCTCCAAGCTAAGTAGGCTGTGCTCGCTGCGCAAGTGCTCACTGACATTGGGCTACAGCAAGATAGCACACAAGAATAGCCAGGGAGTGGGATACACTTTTTGAGTGTAAAAGTCAGTCTTTTGTTATTAATAAAGCACTGATACAGCTCATCGACTTTTTGGGAGTCAAGGGAGTGCTAGTTAAAATAACAACCCCGGCTGGAGCCGGGGTAGATAATGCAGGAAGTAGATCAGTGCGGCTGAGAGATTAGCGTTCCAGATACTGGAGCTTCTCTTTCGTGTCTTTCCAAGCGTCTGCTTCTGCAAGCGGTGCTTTCGACTTGGTGATCGATGGCCATTTGCGAGCGAGATCGACATTCATTTTGATGAATTGCTGCTGATCGGATGGCACATCTTCTTCCGCAAAAATAGCGTTGACGGGGCATTCAGCCACACATACAGCGCAGTCTATGCATTCATCCGGATCAATTGCCAGAAAATTCGGGCCTTCGCGAAAACAATCTACCGGGCAAACATCCACGCAGTCTGTGTAACGGCAGCGAATGCACGATTCGGTTACAACGTGAGTCATAAAAATCCTATCTGTGTCTATTTTTGAAATTATGGCAAAGCGCTATTGATCTTAATAATTTGGCGCCTTACCTGATTCACGGCATTAATCGCAAAGCCTTGTATTTTAAGACAAACTACCTTCCTCTACAAACCCGGATTAGATGGTTTTTGAATAAGCAAATAAACTAAATGGCTCATGTCCCTGCTATAAAAGCGGTCTTCTGACAGAAGGTGGTGAATTATTTTGAGCTTACAGCCTAAAATTTACTCAAGCATGCTGGGTGCTGCGGTCAGGGTTGCTGAGATAGAATCAAAACTATCTTAAAGAGGACACCATGGATACATCTGCAGCCCGCGCAGCTATTTTTAGTCGGATTCGTAAAGCTCAGCAGCGCCCAGTCGAGCCGACTGCGGCTGAATTAGACCAGGTGCAAACCTATTTAGCGTCGAATAAAGCGGGTCCGCAACCAGACGTTGGTAATGATTTAGTTTTACGTTTTCGGACACAAGCCGAGCGCACTTCGCAAACGGTTGATGAAGTGACCTCTCTTAATGAAGCGCCTGCTGCTGCTGCACGCTATCTCGATAGCATCGGCGTTGCTCGATCAGCGATTGCTTGGGAAACTTTGTCCGACATTCCTTGGAATGCATCCGGATTACACATTGAATTTCGTCCACCGGTGAATGAAGACATGGTGGGTATTACCAGCTGCTTTTGCGCGGTGGCAGAGACCGGTACGCTGATGCTGCTCTCAGGTGCGCAAACCTATGCGTCTGCCGCCTTACTTCCGGAAACGCATATCGTGCTGGTGCCCACGTCACGCATTGTTCGTTCAATTGAAGATGCTTTTGATCTCGCAAAAAAAGAACGTGGTGAGTTGCCTCGCGCAACGAATTTTATTTCTGGCCCATCACGCACCGGTGATATTGAGCAGACCATCGTGCTTGGAGCGCATGGACCCTATCGAGTACACCTCATACTGGTGCGAGATAACTGATTTAATCCGTGCTTAGGTGATCGCAGTGAAACCAAAAATTCTCGTTACACGCGCAATTTTCCCCCACATCGTTGAGTATTTGTCTGAGCATTTTGATGTTGAAGATAATCAGCTCGATGCGACCTACGACGATGCTGAGTTAGTCCAGCGCTTACAGGGGAAAGTAGGTGTGTTTGCCAATCCCAGTCATCGCTTTACAGCAGAATTATTTACTGCGTGCCCAAGTCTGAAGGCGGTCTGTAACATGGCTGTTGGTTATAACAATATCGATGTACCTGCCGCCACTGCTGCGGGTGTGATGGTGACGAATACCCCCGATGTGCTGAACGAAACCACCGCTGATTTTGGTTGGACATTGATGATGGCCGCTGCGCGTCGAGTTTCTGAATCAGAGCGTTATTTGCGTGCGGGTCTTTGGAAGAAGTGGCAGTACGACGATTTTTTAGGTGTTGATGTGCATGGAAGCACGCTCGGTGTAATCGGCATGGGCAGGATAGGTCAAGCGATTGCTCGTCGTTCCATGGGTTTCAATATGAAGGTGGTGTATAACAACCGAACTCGATTAGCACCTGAGTTAGAGAAGGCAGCGAATCATGCGCAGTATCTAAGTCGCGATGAATTATTGCGCACAGCCGATCATGTTATTTTGGTGCTGCCGTATTCGCCAGCAGTGCATCATTTCATTGGTGCCGAGCAGCTCGCACTCATGAAACCGACAGCGACCTTAGTTAATATCGCGCGTGGTGGCATTGTTGATGATGCGGCCTTAATCAACGCACTTAAAGCTGGTCAGATTGCAGCGGCGGGTGTGGATGTGTTTGAAAATGAGCCGGCGTTTAACCCTGATTTTTTATCGTTAAAAAATGTGGTGTTGACATCTCATATTGGTAGTGCGTCTGTGCCAACGCGCCATGCGATGGCTTACTGCGCTGCAGATAATTTAATTGCTGCCTTGTCAGCTAAGCGACCACCTAATCTCTTGAATGCAGAAACATTCAAGTCGTAAAAATAAGACCATAAGGTCACTACAGCACGGGAGAATAAGATGGCCGATATAACGATCGTTCAAGATCATGCGATGGCCATGGAGGAAGCGCGTGCAGCTGCACAAAAAGTCGCTGACCAAATGATAGTTGATTACGAAATGGTCGCCGAGTGGCAGGAAGATGTGCTGAGTTTTAAGCGTACCGGTTTTTCTGGCACATTAGCCTTAACGCCAGGTCGCGCTGAACTGGAGATTAACCTGGGCATTATGCTCAAAGGATTCTCTCGAAAAATAGAAGAACAAGTGACCAAAAATATGGCCAAAGTGTTCTCTACATAGTTCAGCGCCTGGAACGTCGATGCTCTGATTTAGACAGACAATAATTCGACGTCAAAAATCAGGGTTGCATCCGGTGGAATAACGCCGCCTGCACCGCGTGAACCATAGCCTAGTGATGACGGAATAGTGAGTCTGCGCTTGCCGCCAACTTTCATTCCTTGCACGCCTTCATCCCAGCCTTTAATTACATGTCCCGCACCGAGCGGAAATTCAAAGGGTTCATTACGCTCTACGCTGGAATCAAATAATTCGCCTGCGCTGCCATCTGGATTTTGCAGCCATCCGCTGTAGTGAACGCTGACGTAATCACCTTCGACGGCTTCGGCGCCGCTGCCTAGCGTGAGATCGTCGTATTGCAAGCCAGAGGCGGTAGTGGTCTGAGACATAGTTTTTCCTCGATTTATAAGCAGCAAGCATTTTACCAGCCAGCCAGAACCTATAATGCGCAGATGAGGAAATGTCGATGACCGTTTTAACTTCATTCTTTCGTGCGCTAATGGCGCAGCTGCATCCGCGCATGCTGCTGCTTACGTTGTTGCCGTTCATCGTTGCGCTTGGAGTGTGGGGCGTTGTGCTCTGGTTGGGTTTGCAACCATTGATAGATCAATTACAGGCTTGGTTTTCTGACTACGGTTTATTTCGTTGGACTGGCGATATGCTCGATTCATTAGGGCTTGCCTCGTTGAGAACCTTATTAGTCCCCTTGATTGCGATGTGGTTGCTACTGCCTTTGATGGTGCTCAGCGCTTTGCTGTTAGTGAATGTGATGGCTATGCCAGTCATTGCTAATTACGTTGGCGATCGTTTTTATCCGCAGCTGAAACGACGTGAGGGTGGATCGATCAAAGCCAGTCTGTGGTTATCCTTCTCGTCGTTTGTGATCTATTTACTGGCGTGGTTAATTGTTCTTCCGCTGAATTTAGTTCCACTGTTTGCAGTTTTAGTTCAACCGTTATTGTGGGGTTGGTTAACCGCGCGAGTGATGTCGTATGAAGCCCTATCGTCGTTTGCCGACGAACATGAGTTATCCATCATTCGAAAGCAACAATTTCCATTGTTGATAATTGGTGTAGTGACGGGTAGTCTGGGTGCTGCACCGGGTTTGTTGTGGTTGGGAGGTGTGGTGTCCGTTATTTTCTTTCCTGTGTTTGCGGCTGCAGCGATTTGGATGTATTTACTAATTTTTGTTTTTAGCGGTTTGTGGTTTCAATTTTATTGTCTGGATACTCTGGCGGGTCTGAGAAATGTGCCGATAGTTGACTTGGATCCAGCACGCGTCATCGACATCAATTAATTAGCTACATTTATTTTTTATCGAGAATCTTATGGCATTTGGCATCATCATCATTGGCGACGAAATCTTGTCAGGTAAGCGTAACGACAAGCATCTGGCCAAAATTATCGAACTACTGTCCGAGCGAGGATTAGCGCTTTCATGGGCTGAGTATCTGGGAGATGACCCCGAACGAATTACGGCCACACTACGACGCACATTAAATAGTGGCGATATTGTGTTTTGCTGCGGTGGTATCGGTGCAACTCCGGATGATCATACGCGGCAGTGTGCTGCGGCTGCCTTAGATGTGCCGCTGGCTTTGCACCCCGAAGCTAAGCTAAAAATACAAGAACGTATTGTGGAGATGGCGACTGAAGCAGGCAAAGAAATCGATCTTGATGCACCGGATAATCAGCATCGGCTAAAAATGGGTGAATTTCCAGTAGGCTCAGGAATTATTCCGAATGCCTTCAATAAAATTCCTGGTTTTTATTGGCGTAATTCCTTGGGTGGTGTGCAGTATTTTGTGCCCGGCTTTCCGGTCATGGCTGAACCGATGATGACATGGGCGCTCGATACGCATCATTCAGAACTTTTTCATCAAATAGCTCACGCTGAAAAATCAGTCATCGTTTACGACGGCATTGAATCGACATTAACGCCACTCATGGAAGCGATCGAAGCCGAGTTTGAATCCGTCAAAGTATTTAGCTTACCCAGCGTAGGTGATGGTAATCGACGTCGTCATATTGAACTGGGTGTGAAGGGTGAACCTCAGGCAGTTGAAATGGCCTACGGTCGAATGTTGTCTGGTTTAGACACGTTGCGTCAAGAGTATGTGGCGGTGTCAGCGTAAACTTTTCGATTGGAAAATGATGATTTTATTCTTGTTTTCTAATCCGATCAAAAAGTACCAGTATAAATTTTATAGAGTAGATGATGATTAGGGTGCCGATGAGGTCACCTACAAACATGACGAAAAATGTGTTGAGTGAATCTGGCGATACATCGCGTACTCGATACCACGCTGAATGAGCTGCCGAATTTAATAAAGCGTACAAAAAAGTGAGCACCAACAGAACGTTCACTGACAAATTTTCCAGTGATGGTGGCATTCCGAAATGTAGTGCAATTCGATAAGCTAGATAGGGCATGGCGGCAGAAATAAGGCATGACACTAGCATGGTCGTGAAATCGATATGCGCCAAGTTGGAGAGAGATATTGCCAGTGCTGCGATAAAAATACCTATTGCGCCTTCGATGCCTAGCAACAAGGTAAAGAGCAGACGTAATCCCGCAGGTAGGTAGATCCAGTTCGCGCCCGAATGAAGCTCAAACGAAGAAAATAACCAATCATTTAATTGGTAAAAAATATAGTACGTCACAGAAGTAACGAAGATCGAAGTCATCCGACAGTTCTTTCTGTTTGTTAGGGTTGGTATAAAAAGAATTTAACGCCGTGTAACCGATAGTAGATTACAAAAAAATACAATAATGTACAAATAAAATAACGATATAAATATAACGACATAGTAACCAAATCATTGCATGCTGTTAATCAAAAAATTAATTCGGTTGATTAAATTTAGTCATTCATGATTTCAATGATTTTCTATTGACATAATAGCTGATGTAATTTGGATAAAAATTAAAGTTTCAGAGCCTGCTATCTTCACTAAGATTATTTAAATTTTGAAAGCTTTTTACAGTGACCGTTTCGTGTTGCCGCTTCCGCCGGGGCATCGATTCCCTATGCGGAAATACAGTTTGTTGCGGGAGTCCGTGGCAGCTGAGCTGCCACGGGTAAATTTTCAAGAGGCGCCGCACACGAGCGACGGTGTTTTGGCACTGGCTCATCATCCGAATTACATACATCGGGTCACTAGCGGTGCGCTCACTGAAACAGAGCAAAAACAGATTGGTTTTCCATGGTCGCATGAAATGGTTGAGCGTTCTCGTCGTTCAACTGGCGCGACGATTGCGGCGTGTAGAGCGGCGATCGAAGAAGGTGTCGCGGTGAACCTTGCGGGAGGAACTCACCACGCGCATGCGGATTTTGGCCAGGGATTTTGCGTTTTTAATGATGCCGCTGTTGCGGCACGCCTAATGCAAGCAGAGCGCCGTGTGTCGCGTGTGGCGATTATTGATTTGGATGTGCATCAAGGTGATGGCACCGCATCGATATTGGCGCACGATGAATCAGTTTTTACTTTATCGATGCATGGGGAGCGAAACTATCCATTTACAAAAGCGATGAGTGATTTAGATGTTGCCTTGCCCGATGAGACAGGGGATCACGACTATCTGGCCCGGCTAGATGGAGCTTTAAGCGCCATGTTTGAGCGTTTCAGTCCGCAATTACTTATTTTTTTGGCGGGTGCTGATCCCTACGAGGGAGATAGATTGGGTCGTCTTAGTTTGTCGATGGAGGGTATGGCGGCGCGCGATGCTGCTGTCATGCAGGTGGCTAAAGCGCATAGCCTACCTGTTGCGATTGCGATGGCTGGTGGCTACGGTCGCACGATTGAAGATACGGTAGCCGTTCATACGCAAACGATCAGGATAGCGTTTGATTATTTTCTGGCTAGGGAGTCGGTGTGAGAGATTTACACGAATCACCCGGTCATCCGTTGATTGCTGCGCTTACTCCGTTGGTGTTTGTGTTTATATGGAGCACAGGTTTTATAGTTGCAAAATTTGGCTTGCCCTACGCACCTCCGCTGACATTTTTATTCTTGCGCTATGGCGGTGTTGTTTTAGTTTTATTACCGACGTTGTTTGTTATTCGAGCGCCATGGCCTCACGGGATTGTTCGTCATATCGCTTTGTCGGGAGTTTTGGTGCAGGCAGGTTATTTGGCAGGCGTATGGGTGGCGATTTCTTTGGGTATGCCGGCTGGCCTGGCGGCGTTAATTATTAGTATTCAACCTGTGTTGACGGCCTTTGCAGCGAGTCGAATCGGAGAGAAAGTGGGGTTGACTCAGTGGCTAGGTTTACTGGCGGGTTTGTTGGGCGTATCACTGGTGGTCAGTCATAAGTTAAGTTCCTCAGGGGTCTCCGTTAACGGCGTGCTGCTCTGTATCATGGCCTTAGTAAGTATTACAGCGGGCACGATATATCAGAAGCGGTTTTGTCCGCGTTTTGATTTGCGCTTTGGTGCACTGATTCAATTTTCTGCCGCCGCTTTAGTTACCTTGCCATTTGCCTATTATTTTGAAAATCTAACATTCGGTTTGCACGCAGTACAATGGACGCCGCAATTCATAGGCGCACTGGCTTGGGCGGTACTTGCGTTGTCGATCGGAGCGATGTTTTTGCTTTATGTATTGATAAGGAAAAATGCAGCTACCCATGTCTCCAGTGTTATGTATTTAACGCCGGCTGTTACTTCCTTAATGGCGTGGTTATTGTTCGATGAAACCCTCACGCTTGCGGGTGCGCTGGGAATGGTAGTTGCAGCCTTGGGCGTGGCTTTTGTAGTTAAAAAATAATAATGAGAGATACAGCAAAAACACGCGATCACTTCCGCCATTTTCTTCCCATTACTACGCGCTGGTCTGACAATGATGTGTACGGTCATGTAAACAACGTTGTCTACTATCAGTGGTTCGATACGATAGTTAACGAGTTTTTGATTGTTAATGAAACGCTGGATATTCAACATGGTGAAGCCATCGGTTTAGTCGTTGAGACGCACTGCAATTATTTTTCTTCTGTCTCGTTCCCTGATCAAGTAACGGCCGGTCTGTGTGTGACGCAGCTAGGAAAATCTAGCGTACGTTACGAAGTCGGTATTTTTCGAGGTGAGGATCACATCGCTTCTGCACAAGGACACTTCGTGCATGTATATGTCGATCGCATTTCGCGTAAGCCAACGCCTATCCCACCTAAAGCAAGGGCCTTGCTGGAATCACTGCAAATCGTTACCCCGTAAAGAGACTCAACATGATCAGAACACCTGAACAAAAAATCGTCGATGCAGCGATTACCTCACGACGTTCAATTCGCGCTTTTCTTCCTAAGCCGGTAGCACATGAAGATATTCAAGAATTATTGTCAGTAGCTGCACGTGCGCCGTCAGGATCAAATACGCAGCCTTGGAAAGTGTATGTATTGACTGGAGCAACGCGTCAACGCTTGTCCGATGCAATCATGGCGACGTATCTGGATCCAGATAAGGTCAACGAGCATAAAGAAGAATATAACTACTATCCTTTGAAATGGGTGTCGCCGTATGTTGATCGCCGCCGTAAAGTTGGCTGGGATTTATATGCTTTACTCGGATTAACCCGGGAGAATAAGTCAGGTATGCAGGCTCAGCATGGACGCAACTATCAATTTTTTGATGCGCCGGTGGGTTTGATTTTCACGATTGATCGCGTCATGGAGCAAGGTTCATGGCTTGATTACGGCATGTTTTTACAGAGTCTTATGGTTGCTGCTCGTGCACGCGGATTGGATACCTGTGCTCAAGCAGCATTTACACAGTTTCATAGAGTCATATCTCAGGTATTGGAGTTGCCTGAGGGTGAGCAAGTGGTGTGTGGTATGTCGTTAGGTTATGCGGATCAAGAAAAAATAGAAAACACCCTAATAACAGAACGCGAACCCCTTTCGGGATTCGCAAAATTCATGGAGTAATAATAATGAAAAAAATAGCCGTGATTGCAGGTGATGGTATCGGTCGTGAGGTGGTTCCCGAAGGTTTGCGTGTGCTGGATGCGGTGACACGAAAATTTGGCATCCAACTAGGTTTTGATCATTTCGATTTTGCTAGCTGTGAGTATTTTGCAAAGCACGGTCAAATGATGCCTGACAATTGGAAGGATCAGATAGGTCATCACGATGCAATTTACTTTGGTGCGGTGGGTTGGCCAGATATCGTCCCGGACCATATATCGTTATGGGGTTCATTACTGAAATTTCGTCGTGAATTTGATCAGTACGTGAATCTTCGGCCCTGTCGATTGATGCCAGGCATTCCATCGCCCCTAGCCAACCGCAACGCAGGTGACATTGATTTTTATGTGGTGCGTGAAAATACCGAGGGTGAGTATTCTTCTGTGGGTGGGCGCATGTACGAGGGTACCTCGCGCGAAGTGGTTTTTCAGGAGAGTGTGTTTTCGCGTACCGGCGTTGATCGTATCTTGAAATATGCTTTTGAGCTGGCGGAGAAGCGCCCCAAAAAACATGTAACGTCAGCGACGAAATCAAACGGTATTTCAATCACTATGCCTTACTGGGATGAGCGAGTTGCTGAGATGGCCAAATCCTATCCTGGTATTAAAGTGGATAAATTCCACATCGATATTTTGTGCGCTCATTTCGTTAAAAATCCGGACTGGTTCGATGTGGTGGTGGCGTCTAATTTGTTTGGCGACATTTTGTCCGATCTTGGCCCTGCTTGTACCGGTACGATTGCGATCGCGCCCTCTGCGAATATCAATCCGGAAGGCTTGTATCCCTCACTCTTTGAGCCAGTCCATGGCTCAGCCCCAGACATCGCGGGTAAAGGCTTGGCTAACCCGATTGGACAGATCTGGTGTGGCGCAATGATGCTCGACCATTTTGGTCATACCGAAGCGGGTGCCGCCGTTGTTCGCGCGATTGAATCCGTATTGGAGGCGGGTCCTAAAGATGCGCCCTTTACTCCCGATATGGGTGGTAAGGCGAAGACTGCCGATCTTGGGAAGGCCATCGCGGCGGCTATTTAAACGAGGTTTGCTTAAGGATGCTTGCGCAGATCGGCTCAATGTTGTTTAATGCAAAATGTTATTAAAAGATAATGTGCGGTAATAAGTTTGTTTAATTACTTCACCTAACCCTTTAATTCACTTGCGGTTTTTTGAAATTTTGCTAAACTGCAACCAAATTTTTGCATCAAAGTATGGAGTCGGGATGCGCAGCATTGCCAAAAAAGCTAGCGTTTTAGCGCTTGCAGCTGTCTTATTTACCCCGTTGGTTGAGGGTGCTAGCAGTCAAAAATCAGAGAAGTCTGTTGGTAAAAAATCATCACAGTCCTCGTCGAAATCGGCTCAGTCGAATCGACGGGCGAGGGTTATGAATGCCAGCTTATCGGTACCTAGCAAGCGCAAGGGTGGTTTTCATCGCGTTGCCTTTGCTGCTGCATTGTCGGGTGTTCCACCTATGGTCACCGCGGGCGATTTAGCGGGTCTTAGCCTGACCCGTGATCCTCTCGATCTGAATTCAAATGCGGCATTGGTGCTTGATCATTCTACGAACGAAGTGCTGTTCGAGAAAAATGCCGAGATTTCATTACCAATCGCTTCGATAACCAAGCTCATGACAAGTTTGGTGGTGGTTGAGGCGAATCAAGATCTGGATGAAATACTTACTGTCACCGAAGATGATGTGGATCGTGAGAAATTTAGTCATTCTCGTTTGCGCGTAGGTTCACAGCTTTCGCGCTCAAACATGCTGCACATTGCTCTGATGAGCTCAGAAAATCGTGCTGCTGCGGCGTTGGGACGTCATTACCCAGGTGGTATCAGTGCTTTTGTGGCAGCGATGAATGCCAAGGCGATGGCCTTAGGTATGGTGGGTTCACGCTTCTCTGATTCCACAGGTCTATCAAGTTCTAACGTATCGAGCGCACGCGATCTGGCAAAGCTCGTTATGGCGGCATATCAGCATCCTTTGATTCGTCAGTATTCTACGGACAGTCGCTACGTGGTTGATCCAGGTGGCCGTATGCTTCAGTACCGTAACTCAAATGGGTTGATTGAAAATCCAGATTGGGAAATTGGCTTGCAGAAGACGGGTTATATCTCTGAGGCGGGGCGTTGCTTGGTTATGCAAGTTCACGTATCAGGTCGTCCGGTTGTGATGATTTTCCTAGACTCTAAGAGCAAGCAATCACGTTTGGCTGATGCGGGTCGCATACGTAAGTGGCTAGAGAATCGCGGCGCATCAGCGATGTCACTGCGCGCTGCGAATCGTAGCTAAAGTGATTTGAAATTGTAAAAAAAGCGAACTGATAGTTCGCTTTTTTTATGCGCCGAAGAAAGTTAGGTGGCTAAGTGTGGCTATTCAGGCTGGTGAGATTAGGTAGAACGAAATCCCAATACGGATGAGATGTCGGTCGTCGTTGCGATCAAATCATCCAGCCATTCATCGCTCAGCCGATCAGCGGGTGCCGAGATGGATAGACCGGCAATCAACCGGCCTGCATCGTCGCGAACTCCTGCGGCCATACAGCGCACACCCAATTCTAATTCTTCGTTATCGCGTGCGTAGCCGCGTGCGCGGACTAGGGAAAGCTCTCGCTCGAGTTTGGCCAGATCGGTGATGGAGTTTTTATTATTTCCGGCCAGGCCAGTGCGAGTTGCATAGGCGCGAACTAGCTTGGCATCGTCAACCGATAAAAATAATTTTCCTATCGATGTTAGATGTAATGGCGCGCGACCACCAATGGCGCGCACAACTTGCATACCTGAGCGCTCTGAAAAAGCCCTGTCGATATACACAATTTCATCTCCCTGACGGACGGAAAGGTTGACGGTCTGCTGAGTCCTCCTGTGCAGGGCCTGCATGAACGGTAAAGCAGCCTCGCGGACATTCAGACGACTTTTAACAATATTGCCGAGTTCTAATAGCCGCATACCTAATCGATAGGTGCCGGGCTCTGATCGATCCACGAAACGCTTGGCCACCATGTCATTCAAAATGCGGTGAGCAGTTGATGGATGTAGGCCAGTGGTTGTGGCTAATTCTTTAAGGCTGACGGGATCAGGGTAGCTGGCTAGTGCATCCAGCAGGGCCATCATCCGTTCGATCACCTGAATCGAAGTCTTATCGCTGGTTACAGGAGAGTCGTGTTTCATGGTTCATTTGATGCGATGCAATATATGCTTTATACCATAATGTGAAACGCCATTACAAGGCTGTGCGATAAAGATTTCAGCTGCCTGGGCAAATTATTTTCATGGGGATCTGATGCCACAAGGTGGGTTTATCCATTGATAATCACTGCACTACAAAACCGCCCTTCAAAGCTTGTGACTAACAGTCAGACCTTGTATCGCTAGCTTTATTGGGTGAATACCCTGAATTCATGGAGACAGAGAATGCGCGTGGGATTATTCGTAACGTGTTTGATCGATGTAATGCGTCCTGAGATTGGCTTCTCTGCTATCAAATTGCTGGAGTCTGCCGG
>JBEGSP010000228.1:0-3131 GCA_041179845.1 Pseudomonadota bacterium | reverse complement strand
GAGCCACTCGCGCGCAAATCGAATTCCTACGACGAATGGTTTGCTGCGATAGAAATTGATGATGCGTTGCGTTGTCAGCTGCTGCTACAACGAGGATTTGATCCCAACACTATCGAGCCAGAGCGGCTTGATACGGCATTGATACTATCGGTTCGATATCGAGCATGGAAAGTATTTGCTTTGCTGCTAAAACATGCTGATGTGCAGCTTGATGCACGCTCTCGGAATGGTGATACGGCACTCATGATTGCCGCTTTTAACGGCGATACCAAGGCCGCACTGGAACTTATTGATAAAGGTGCGGAAATTAATCGCCCTGGTTGGACAGCACTGCATTACGCCAGCGCTGTTGGTAACGTAGTCCTGATGCGAAAATTAATCGAGAACTCAGCTTATATTGATGCTGAATCACCCAACAAGACTACGCCATTGATGATGGCGGCTCGTGCAGGTCATTTATCCTCAGTACAATTTTTGATTACCGAGGGTGCTGACGTTACTGCGAAAAATGAACTGGGCTTGAATGCGATTGATTTTGCCAAATCTCAAAATCACACAGCGATTATTAAGTTACTCGAGCGCTATGTAGAGCAAACAGAAATTAAAGCAGACGCTAAAGTCGATACTAAAGCCCCAGATGAAACACCCTCTGACTCACAGCAGCCGATAAATTTATCAAATCCACCTGAAGAATTTTATAAAGATGCTCCTCAGCCCGCAGTTGAAAGTGAAACTGAAACTCAAAAGTAATTTTCGCTCAAAATTTTGAACTAAAGTAGCGCTCATTATCAAGCCATCGTCAGTTTCTGCTGATCTGCACTCCTTCTTGTTGAAACTACAAAGACATTCCTCAGTCTGAATTCAGCCGGGATGTCCCGTCTTAGTTGTCGCGACAAATAATTCAAGGAGGACTTATGCGCAAATCTTTCACCATCAGTTTATTTTTGCTGATGATTTCAGCTACGTGGGCTCATGCTGAGACATCGACTTCTCAAGGTATCAGAGAAAGTAATGATCCCCAGCGAGCTCAAGAAATAGAAAACAATGCCCGCCAAATATCGGGACAAAGTACCAGCGAATCCGGTGCAACAGGCGCCGCTACTGAGCCTGAAAAAGCCATTGGAAAAAAGAAAAAATCTCACACAAAGTCACACAAAAAATCACATAAACGTTCTAGCTCAGGAGCTTCAAAAGCTGGGGATGCTGAAACAGGGGCAGAAAAAAATAGCTCAGGTAACAGCAACTCTGAATATAGCCCCGGCAACAGCTCAGGCAACAGCTCAGGCAACAGCAATTCTGGTAGCAACTCAGACTATAGCCTTGGTACAAAATCGGGAAATAGCTCCGAAAGCAGCGCCGGTAATAGTAATTCAGGCAGTAACTCCGACTCTGGCTCCACAACCAGTCCCAGCAATGGCGTGGGAAACAACTATGAGAGTGTCAAACCCAGGGAATAATCGGTCGGTATAAGGTGGGCGCTGTGGTTCTGCTACAGTGCCCACATGAAGAAAATTACCCTAGACCGGATGCTGCAATCGCAGGGCTTTGGCACGCGTAAATATTGCCGCCAGCTGATAGCCGACGGTGAGCTCAGCATTGATGGCCAGGTCGTCACCGACTATAAACAGGAAGTCGATCTCAGCGATTTGCAATTTCGGCTATTCGACGAGGATTGGCAGTACCGCGAGCATGTTTATATCGCCCTAAACAAGCCTTCCGGCATTGAGTGTTCACGCAAACCCAGCAATCATCCTGGCGTGATGGCTTTGCTACCTGAGCAATGTAGCTGGCGCGATGTACAAGCGATCGGACGACTCGATCACGATACGACTGGTTTGTTATTACTCTCCGATGATGGCGCATTCAATCACGCCATGTCTTCGCCTAAACGGCACGTTCCCAAGTTGTATCTCGCTACCACCGCTGAACCCGTCACCCAGGAATTAATTGACTCGTTACTTAAAGGCGTGCAGCTCCATGATGAGCCGCATCCCTTAGCTGCCGTGTCGTGTGTCGCGCGTGGCGAGCACCAAATAGAAATCGTCGTCGAGCAGGGTAAGTACCACCAAGTTAAACGTATGCTGGCCGCTGCCGGCAATCACTGCCAAGCCCTGCAGAGAATTGCTATCGGTCGTTTAACATTAGAGGCGCTAGAACTAAGTGAAGGTGAGTGGTGCTACCTACAGGCGAGCGACTTAGAATTACTCTGAACATTGAAGGAATTTTTTAATGACGACACAACAACCACAGTTGCGCACAGTCGGACGCATCATCACCGCTATCAGTACTTCCGATGGTGCGGGTGTCAGGTTGCGGCGTAGTCTAGGTAGCGGAGAGGGTACGCGTTTAGATCCTTTTTTGATGCTCGATGAATTTTCTTCCGATAATCCCGGTGATTACATCGCTGGCTTTCCATCCCATCCGCATCGAGGTTTCGAGACAGTGACCTACATACTCGATGGCCATATGCGGCATGAAGATCATCTAGGTAACCAAGGTGATTTAAAAAGTGGTGGTGTGCAGTGGATGACGGCAGGGCGGGGCATTATTCACTCAGAAATGCCACAGCAAGAAGAAGGGCGTATGCGCGGTTTTCAACTCTGGATCAATCTTCCCGCTAAAGAAAAAATGAAACCTGCGGGCTATCGTGATATTGCGCCCGAAGAAATTCCTAAAAAATCACTGGCTAACGGTGGCACCGTCAAAGTGATTGCCGGTGACGTGAAATTAGAAGGTGATATGAGCCATGGTCCAATCGCGGGTTTAACCACCGATCCACTGTATGTCGATGTGCAATTGCCTGCCGGTGCAAATGTCACGCTACCTATTCCGCGTGGCTACAATGCTATGGCCTATCTGTTTGAAGGCAATCTTCATATCGCAGGGCATGCGGCCACACTCACAACGCATACCGGCATGGTATTGACCGATGGAGATCATGCTGAATTTACCGCAGGTGGATTAGGCGCGAGGTTTTTGTTACTCGCAGGACGTCCGTTAAATGAGCCCATCGTTCAATACGGCCCGTTTGTGATGAATACCGTTGCTGAAATAGAGCAGGCAATCCTGGATTATCAAACTGGTCGACTCACTTCGGCCTGATCATTACTGCGATGGCTGCAAGCCGATAG
>JBEGSP010000227.1:0-3946 GCA_041179845.1 Pseudomonadota bacterium | reverse complement strand
TCGCTTTGAATAATCCCATGCCTTGCCACATCGCCAGCGGGGCAGCGTGCCAAAAAGCCATAGAAAATGGTACATAAAGTAGTGCAGAAAAAATCATCGCTAAAGGCAGATTGGCGACTTCGAGATTTTTATCGTCCGCCGCTATTTGGCCAGACATTAACTTCCAAAAGCCACCGCCATCGATCACGGTAGAAGCCGCAACACAAACAATCGCCACTAACAAATACAGCACTCCGAGCCGTAATAGCGTGCCGAGTGCGGGTGAGCGCACTGCAGTAAGAAGGACCTTGGGTCGTACTTTGATGCCGGCTTCGATGTTGACGCAGGCTTGCATGAAGGCCATAGAAAAAACCGGCACCAGCAGCAAGGGTAGTAGTTGTCCCAGCAGGGGTATCAGCGAGAGCGAAAACATCAACAGCATGTACAACAAAAACAGCATGGAGAGTTCAGCCGGTTGCTGACGAAACAGGGCAAAGCCCTGTCGTATCCATTCGATACCTTGGCTAGCTTGAATACGTTCCATAATTAGTTCAAGCCTTCGACTGGATGAGCAATACGATGTCGCAGTAGTCGTTCAAAGTGAGTAGGATCGTGCGGCGTCAGCATTTCAGCTGCGCGCGGTAAATAAAAATCATATAGACGCGATAACCAAAATCGCAGTGCAGCCGCACGCAGTATGACGGGCCAGGCGGCTCGCTCTTCAGTGGTAAAAGGTCGAACGCTGGCATAGGCGTCAAGCAGGGCGCGTACTCGCTGGCTATCTGTTTCGCCGGTGTCAAGGTTAATGCACCAATCATTTACCGTAACAGCCACATCAAAGAGCCAGGTGTCGCAACCGGCAAAATAAAAATCAAAAAAACCAGTCAGGTGCTCGCCATCGAACATGACATTGTTACGAAACAGATCGGCATGAATCGGGCCATTGGGTAAGCTGGCGTAACTATCGGAGGCGGCAAATTTTTCTTGCGTCTGCATTTCATGGCGCAACAGTTCTTGATTGTCGGCGGATAAAAACGGTAGAACAGCGGGTGTCGTTTCTCGCCACCAGTCTAGTCCGCGTAAGTTCGGTTGATACAGTGAGAAATCTTGTGCTGCCAGATGCATCTTAGCCAACATTACACCTACTTCTAGGCAATGGGTTGCGCTTGGAGCGGGGACCCAATCGCCTGTAAGACGACTAACTATAGATGCAGGTTTGCCATGCAAACGATTAAGGATCTCGCCCTGATGATTCGGTAGCGGTGCTGGTACGCGCACATCGCGCTGGGCAAGATGGCGCATCAGGTTGAGATAGAAAGGCAGTTGTTCAAAGCTAAGCTTTTCGAAAATCGTGAGCACGAATTCGCCACGTTCCGTGCTCAGAAAAAAATTGCTGTTTTCGATACCCGAGGAAATTCCTTCGAGTGATCTGACTTGCCCTACCGGGAACTGTTCGGCCCAGGGAATGATGTCATCCAGGCTGACCGGAGTGAAAACTGCCATAGCAATCGGTTGGTAAGAGCTGCACTAAGGCAGCGTGATAATTAGCGAGGTGGTGTGGGAGCTGTTTCGAATGCAGCATCGCGTGAGCGACCAGGGCGGAATTGAAAAATCTCCCATTGGGCGGCACGCGTACCACTTTGCGAGGCAGGAATCTGTTCGGTTGGTGTTACGTAATACGTATTGTTGCCACGGCGGATGCGAACCGAGGTGATGGCATTTTGCTCACGGCGCTGAGTGATTTCGGTCGTGCCATCAGTGACTGCGACTGCAACTGAGGGGTCGTCTGGAAGCGGCTCGAGACGAACATCATCGCGTGGAGCGGCCGTCACGGCGGTCGCCGTAGCCAATGCCGCCGTGGCGCAAAGCAGTCGTAGATAGGTTGAGCCGTAGTTTTGCTGAATCATGATCGAACTCCCGGGAGGCAAGCGGCGCCAGTAATGTGCCTCATTTTAACAAAGGCTATGCTCGAGCACCTTGCTTAGGTTTAGAGGAACGACTGATGCGGATGCTCGGTTTCAGAAAGAACAATATCGCGTGACTCATAAAAGTGAAAAATAGCCTCGACGATCTCTTTGGGATCGTCAATCACTTGCACAAGTTCCAGATCCTGAGACTCGACCATACCATTGGCTAGCAGGGTATCTTTGAACCACCGTAGCAGGCCTTCCCAGAACTTGGTACCCACAAGTATCACGGGAATGCGTTGGGTTTTGCCGGTCTGTATCAACACCAGTACTTCCGACAGTTCATCGATGGTGCCAAAGCCACCGGGCAGCACGATATAGGCATCGGCGTACTTCACAAAAGCGACTTTGCGCGCAAAGAAGTGCCTGAATGTGAGTGAAATGTTTTGCCAAGTATTGCTCGTTTGTTCATGCGGCAGTTCGATGTTGAGGCCGATGGAAGGAGAACTACCTTCATAGGCGCCTTTGTTAGCCGCTTCCATAATGCCGGGGCCACCACCCGAAATCACTGAAAAGCCTTCGTCGGATAGTCTGCGTGCGATATCAACGGTTATTTCATAATAAGGATCTGTAGGCTTTATACGAGCCGACCCAAAGATCGAAACTGCCGGTCTGATCTCGGAGAGACGTTCGGCGGCATCGATAAACTCTGCCATAATCGTGAACATTTGCCACGACTCGTTCGCCTTGCGCGACGTGGCGCGTTCAAGGTTGGTCAATTGCCGCAGTCGCGGTACCCGTTTCCGGTCGCTTTCCATATGAATAAAACCCTGTTGCTGGTCGATGGTTCGAGTTATTTATACCGGGCCTTTCATGCCATGCCCGATTTGCGTAATGCAGAGGGTGCTCCCACGGGAGCTATCTACGGCATGGTCAACATGCTGCGTCGCCTCAGACAGGATTACTCTGCAGCATACATGGCCTGTGTCTTTGATGCAAAAGGGAAAACCTTTCGTGATGATCTTTATCCCGACTACAAAGCGCAGCGAGCGCCTATGCCTGAGGATTTGGTGCGCCAAATCGAACCCATACACGAGGTGGTACGAGCCCTAGGCTGGCCTATTCTGATGGTCGAAGGGATAGAAGCTGATGATGTGATTGGTACGCTGGCGGTGCAGGCAGCCGCTCAGGGTTTATCTGCGGTGGTTTCTACCGGTGACAAAGATCTCGCGCAATTAGTGAATGAACAGGTCACGCTAGTCAACACGATGAGTAATGAAACGCTGGATCGTGCTGCTGTGATTGCTAAGTTTGGCGTGCCTCCAGAGCGCATCGTTGATTATTTGACGCTGGTCGGCGATACCGTCGACAACGTACCCGGTGTAGAAAAAGTGGGGCCTAAGACAGCCGTGAAATGGCTTACGCAATATGACTCATTGGATGGTGTGATTGCCCATGCCGCCGATATTGGTGGTGTGGTCGGTGAGAATTTACGTCGCACCCTAGATTGGTTGCCACAGGCGCGCACTTTAGTCACTGTTAAATGCGATTGCGATTTGCAATCGCACATGGAATCGATTCAAACCTCGTTAGCTTTTAAGCCAGAAGATCCTGCGGCTTTACGTGAATTTTTTACTCGTATGGGTTTTCGTACCTGGCTACGCGAATTAAATGCTGAGCAGACGAATGATTCAAGCGCGAACTCTAAAACGATTACATCCATAGCTGATCCTTCTGAGCAAGCTAGTTTGTTTGCAGCGGATCCGCCGATTGAAACACATTACGAAACGGTTTTTACGGCCGAGCAGCTCGATGCTTGGATCAAGATAATCAATGAAGCGCCATTAACAGCGGTTGATACCGAGACCACTTCGTTAGACTCAATGCGCGCCGAGATCGTCGGTTTATCTTTATGCGTAGAGCCGGGCAAGGCGGCCTATGTGCCTATGCATCATCGTTATCCCGGGGCACCTGATCAGCTGTCGCGTGAATTTGTTTTAGAAAAACTAAAGCCTTGGCTGCACGATGTATCTAAGCCTAAGCTGGGTCAGCATTTGAAA
>JBEGSP010000226.1:0-21096 GCA_041179845.1 Pseudomonadota bacterium | reverse complement strand
AGACGCGGGCTGCTTGTTTTTATACACAGCCCCAAAGATTATAGCGTAGGCTCGCTGTGTAATTCGATGCCTTGCTCAGAGTGATTCAGAGCCCTTTTTTTACCAGTGCTTTCAGTGCAGTGAAAAATCCTTGATCGCCTATTGACGATGAAGCTATGCAGTCTTTTGAAGAATGCTAATGAGATGAGCGCCGTTAAGTACTTGGTCCAAGATCTTAAAAGATCCGTTGAAGCCATACATTTTTCCTGCTTGGGTGGTGTCATCAAAGTACATAGGAAAGGTCTCCTCTGTAATGATATTCACATGAGTAGGATCCCTAAACACGGGTGAAAACGGATAGATAGGCGTGTGCGACAAAAATATTCCGTTTGGTTTGAGTGTTCTATGAATCTCATTCATCAGCTCAATAAAAGGAAAGCGCCGTTCAGGCAGATAAATAATTCTCGGTACATGTTCCAGAAAATCATACGCAGTTATGTAATCAAAGTGAGCATCAGGATAAGGAATTTTTTCAACGGTCAGATCAGCGTACTTGATATTTTTTTCTGGATTTTCCCGAATATCTATCCCATAAGTCGTCGCTGCCGAAAATGGATTTCTGGGTTTGGTGCCACAACCAATATCTAGTGTTGTTGAGTTGCTTGAGCTAAGAGCAACTGCGCTATATTTATCGAAGTAGGGCTGTAACTTCTTCGTATGTGGTAACTGCGAGAGAGAACCTAACTGGCCCTTTAGTAACTTAAAAAGTCTACGATAAAAATTTATCTGTCGAATTATTTTCATAAATTTAATGTCACTCGTTTATTGGGTAGTGAAAATTTCTATTGTGAGTCACCACTATTAAACCGACTGCTAGAGTATTAATGTGATGATTCAAACTGATCAGCATTCTTACCTTTAAACGGCGCATAAAAATCTTTCACAACCTGCATATCATTTTCGATGTTTCCTGTAGGTGTGAGCAAGGGGCCAATACCACTAATTTTACGTGAATAGTCCATATAGGCCATCAAGATAGGCACCTTCGCTTCAAGAGCGATGTAATAAAAACCAGTCTTCCAATAACGAGTTTTGCTGCGCGTGCCTTCCGGCGGGATAACCAGTTGCACTGGACCTTCAGACTCTATCAGCGCTTGAGCGGATGCAGCGACTAAATTATTCGATTGTTCGCGATTGACTGCAATACCTCCCAGCCAACGCATCACACCACCAAACGGAAATCGAAAAATGCTGGCTTTGCCCATCCAATAGATATTCAGTCGTAATGCAAAAGCCACCATGAGTGTGAATGGAAGATCCCAATTACTTGTATGCGGAGCAGCGATAAATACACACTTGCTAGCCTCGGATGGAAGATGGCCTTCGATTTTCCAGCCACGCAAACGCAAAAAAAGTATTGAAAAATGTCGTAGCACTGTGTTGACGACAGGCGTCCCAAATATAGTCCTATGCATGAAAGTGAAAAATTTCGTTAGGGGTTTTTATGACGTATTGGTGACCTGTATCGCGTTACGACACTTCTTTTGAAGATTATAGCTTCTAGTATCGGGGTGTATGTCAGAACTTCTTAGGCTGAAATGAAGTCTTCTAGTTACAATAGACCCCCTGCATAGTCGATTACCTTGATTCCCTTGTTAGGGAATCTGGCCCACACCCATCATGTCTGTTATTTCAATTAGTAACGCCCAGCTTGCTTTTGGCCACGTAGCCTTATTAGATAACGCCGATTTTTCTCTCGAGGCGGGAGAGCGAATAGGTTTAATCGGCCGCAATGGCACGGGTAAATCGTCTTTATTAAAAGTGATTGCGGGCCTAGCAAAATTAGACGATGGGTTACTAAGTTTTCAGCAAGGATTGCGTATCGCGTATGTGGCACAGGAGCCTGAATTTAATCCTCAGGCCAGTGTATTTGATACTGTTGCAGCGGGCGTGTCGAATGCCTTGGAATTAATCGCACAATACGAGCAACTAACTTCGCAACTGGGAACGGATGATGATTCCGCTCTTTTAGAGAAGATGCAGCAACTGCAATCGAGTATTGATGTGGTAGATGGCTGGAATTTAGAGAATCGAGTACAGACCACGCTACAAAAATTAAATTTAGATCGCGCACGCCTGGTAGGCACGCTGTCGGGCGGGATGAAAAAAAGAGTTGCTTTGGCGCGGGCGTTGGTCAGCGCACCTGACGTGCTTTTGCTAGATGAGCCAACCAACCATTTAGATTTTTCTTCTATTGCTTGGCTAGAGGATTTGCTACAAGATTTTCGCGGGAGTCTTTTGTTTATTACGCATGATCGACGCTTCCTCGATAACGTCGCCACCCGTATTGTCGAACTCGATCGAGGTCGCTTGCAATCCTACCCTGGAAATTTCACCGCTTATCAAGTACGTAAAAGTGAACAGCAAGCCATCGAGGATATAGAAAGCGCAAAATTTGACAAAGTCCTTGCGCAAGAAGAGGTGTGGATACGTAAAGGCGTTGAGGCTAGGCGTACCCGGAACGAGGGTCGTGTACGACGTCTGGAAGCGCTGCGTTTGGAGCGCTCACGACGCCGCGATCAACAAGGTCAAGTAAAGCTTGAGCTAGCTGCCGGCGAGCGGTCAGGGAAAATCGTCGCGGAGTTGATTGATGTTGATAAATCCTATGACAACCGATTCATCGTCAAACACTTCAACGCCATTATTCAACGAGGCGACAAGATAGGTTTGATTGGTGTGAATGGTGCGGGAAAGACCACGCTACTGCGTTTGATACTGGGTGAAGAAACGCCAGATTCGGGAACGGTGCGACAAGGCTCGCGTTTACAGGTAGCTTATTTTGATCAGATGCGTGAGCAATTAAATGATGACACTAGTTTAGTTGAAACCATTTCGCCTGGCAGTGATTGGGTAGAAATCAATGGTCAGCGTAAGCATGTCATGACGTATTTGGGCGATTTTCTTTTTGCACCTGAACGTGCGCGATCGCCGGTAAGAACATTATCGGGTGGCGAGAGAAATCGTTTATTGCTGGCGCGTTTATTTGCTAAGCCTGCGAATGTATTGGTGTTGGATGAGCCGACGAATGATCTGGATATTGATACGCTAGAGCTACTCGAGCAGTTGCTCGAAGAATATGATGGCACGGTTTTTCTTGTTAGCCATGATCGAACCTTCCTCGACAATGTAGTAACGCAGGTGGTGGTTGCAGAAGGTGAGGGTATTTGGAAAGAGTATGTCGGTGGTTATGCTGACTGGGAACGGGTAAGCCGCGCTTCGCAAAGTACATCCGCTAAAGAAGCCTCTAAACCAGTAGTCAAGACTAAAGAGTTGGCTGCTGAACCGACATCCAAAGCAAAAAAACTAAGCTTTAAAGAGCAGCGTGAACTTGAGCAATTACCCCAGCAGATAGCTGCACTAGAGGCGGAGCAAGCGACTCTTTCTGAGCGACTGGCTGATCCTAACCTGTATGCAAAAGATCCTGCCGAGGCGCAGAAACTGAGCGAACGCTTTGCTGAAATTGATCAATTACTGATGGATAGCTTAGAGCGCTGGGAGCTAATTGAGGCCAAAACTAAAAACTAATATTTTAGTGATTAGTTTAATTTGCGTGAGGCTTCACGCAAATGCGCTACTTGTTGGCGTAGTAAGACGGCATCCGAAGCATGCGGGCACTCTGCTAAATAAGCTTCAATATCATTTAAAGCCGCTTTAGGGCAATCCAGATTTGCAAAGGCGACACCGCGATCGCGACGTTCAGTAATTTCGTCGGGTAGCAAAATCACTAATCGCTGTTGAACATTTAAGAATTGCTGCCAGTAAGGATGTTCGGTAAATAAAGCTTTGAGGTTTCGCAGCATGCGTACCAGTATCGTGCGTGAGCTTGCATCCGTGAGATAGCTTGCAAGTGAAGGTTCATGTGAGCTGCGGCCTTGTGCGAAAAAAGGTTCTAGCCTTTCTTCTAGCTCTTCGCGCGAGAGACTGTTGCCATTCACAGGGTCAAGAATAATATCGCCGCTGCTGACAGAGAGTTTCATCAGAAAGTGGCCAGGAAAAGAAATTCCCTTGACGTTTAATCCTATCTGACTAGCCAGCTCCATATAAATGACGGCGAGCGAGATCGGTATTCCACGTCGGCTGTCGAGTACTTTATGCAGGTAGCTGTTCTCTGGATTGTAGTAATCATTTAGGTTGCCACCAAATCCCAGCTCTTGATAGAAAAAATTATTCAACATTCGCAGCTTGGGTATTTGCGCAATATCTTCTGGCAAGCGACGCTTTAATCGTACCGCGAGTTTATCCATCTCTAATTGCGCTTGATTGAGATCGATAGTGGGATCCTCATCTTGCGCAATGCTGAGTGCCGCTTCAAACAAAGGAATTGCTTTCTCTTCTTGAACCAGAGAAGCAAAATAATCCAGCGGTTTAAGTTGTGAGTCGTAATCAGCCATGAATTGAGCGCCTCACGCTGATTCGCGTTTGAAATCTGTAAGACGCAAACCCATAGCTAGTAGGGTTATGAAATAACACGCCGCGCAAATAATGACGATCAAGAAAAGTAATCCGATACGAGTCCACGGCGCTGCGTGCAGGGCAATCCAATCAAATTGCGAACCTAGCCATAATCCTACGCCTGCCAAAATAAATAGGGCGCCAAGAATTTGAATAATGAATAGAGGCCAACCAGATTCTGGCTGATAAATTTTATTTTTTCTCAGCATAATAAACAGAAAAAAAGCATTCAGTGTCGCGCCTAATCCTATGGATAAAGCTAGTCCAGCATGCGCTATCCAAGGCACAAAAATTAAATTCATCAGCTGAGTTGCGATCAGTACGCCTACGCCAATTTTTACCGGTGTACTGATATCTTGTTTTGCATAAAAACCGGGAGCTAAAATTTTTACCAGTATCAATCCCATCAGTCCTACGCCATAAGCGACCAGTGCTTGCGCTGTCATATCGACTGATAAGGCATCAAATCGGCCGTAATGAAATAAGGTGGTGGTAATCGGTACGGATAAAACCATTAATGCGATTGCGGCAGGCATCGCCAGCAGAAAAGTTAATCGCAGTCCCCAATCGAGCAAGGATGAGTATTCGCGTTGGTCGCCACTGGCATTGGCTTGGGATAGGCTGGGTAAAAGAATAGTTCCGAGGGCGACACCCAATAAGCCCGTGGGTAATTCCATTAATCGATCTGCATACGATAGCCATGAGACGCTTCCATCAGCGAGATGTGACGCGATGTTGGTATTAATAATGAGACTGATCTGCGCGGCCGAGACAGCAAAGGTGGCGGGTAGCATTTGCTTGAGAACGCGACGCACACCTTCGTCAGAGAGTATCTCAAACGGATTCAAACTAATACGAGGCAGCATACCAATTTTGCGCAGCGCGGGGAGTTGTAGTCCCAGCTGTAGTACACCGCCGATGATCACGGCAATGGCGAGAGCGAACACGGGCTGCGACAATCTGGGGGCAACTAACAGTGAACAAAAAATGAATGAGAGGTTGAGTAAAACCGGCGTGAATGCCGGGACTCGGAATTCTCGCCATGTGTTGAGTATGCCGCCGGCCAAAGCGACTAGCGACATGAACAAAATATAGGGGAACATAATTCGCGTCATCGATACCGAAAGCGACATCGCTAACGGATCTGACGCAAAGCCACTGGCCATGAGCAGGACGATGGCTGGCGACGCAATCACGCCGAGGATTGATGTGGCCAACAAGACCCAAAACATGACAGTAGCAACATGGTCAGCCAATAGGCGAGTCGCCCTTGGGCCGCGCTGATTTTTGTATTCTGCGAGTATGGGTACAAAGGCTTGTGAGAACGCGCCTTCGGCAAATAAGCGTCGAAGTAGGTTGGGAATACGGAAGGCGACAAAAAAGGCATCGGTGTAGACCGACGCGCCGAAAGTTCGGGCGATCAGGAACTCGCGGGCCAGTCCTGTGATGCGCGAGAGCATCGTCATGCCAGATACGGTGGCGAGCGTTTTGTGCAAATTCATGGCAACCGATTATAGCGGGTGGCTTTTTGCGGCAGGTCTGCCGGATAGGCTAGTTCCTGGAGGCTTAGCAAAGCGGCATCATTTTTGTGGTCTGCAATCAAAGTTTTGTTTTTAAAAAGAAAATATCTTTGTGTTTTTTTCGGCTCTTCGCTTGTCCTAAGCCCGTTGCCAGTCTTGCCTGATGTTTGCCCCAGCCATCAAAACCCGCTATAATCTTCGTTTTTCGAAATTCCGCTTGGAGCAGTGCTCCCGGCTCTATATCAGGAACAAATCATGGCAAATACCGCACAAGCGCGTAAGCGCGCTAGGCAAGCTGTCAAGCTGAATGCGCATAATTCCAGTCAGCGCTCGACGCTTCGCACCGCGATCAAAGCCGTTCGTAAAGCTATTGAGTCTGGCGACAAAGCGTCCGCAGCTCAAGTTTTCCAGGCATCAGTGTCTGTGATCGATCGTATCGCTGACAAGAAAATCATTCACAAAAACAAAGCAGCTCGTCACAAGAGCCGTCTTTCTGCCGCAATCAAAGCCTTGGCTTAATTTTGCTGCCTGGTTTATCCAGGTGAAGTAGTCAACGTATTTAAAACCCGTTAGGTTAAATGCCTGACGGGTTTTTTACTTTGGTAGGCCGCCAACTTTAGTGCCGGGTTTGAGGTTCTTTTGTTTGAACCATCCCTGATTCATTTCCAACGCATATCGTGCTGGTTTTTTTGTGCAATGAGCATCTTGAGTCTGCGGTTGCATATCTTCGATATTGATAATGGTGTCAGCTTCATCAATGAAGGCAACGGAAAGTGGAAGTGGGGTATTTTTCATCCACATACAAACCATTCGGCTTTCGGGGAAGCGAAACACCATACCTTCATTCGGACCCATTTTTTCGCGGTACATCAGCCCTTGCGCACGTTCTTCTTCTCGAATTGCGACTTCTGCTTGAACCAGATGTATGCCGAGGTTGAGCGTGGTGACTGGAAAACGTTGCTGGGCATGCGTTGGAAAGCTAATAACCAGCTGTGCGTACAGCGCAGCGAACAGGATTTTTTTCATTAGTGGTGAGGTAGGTTGCTGGGCTGGTGCGGAAACAGGCGTCTGATTACTCAAGGTTGGTTGCATGTGACTTTTGAAGCGTAGAATTTTATTTTGGAATTGTAACTGCGTAACTGCCAAACTGAGTGAGGGCATCAATCGTAAGTACTGCGCCGTCACTTCCATTCTTCTTCGTTGATGACTCGCCATTCACCGGGCCACAGAGGATGGTTGGCAAGAGAGAAGGGGCCAATCGAACTTCTAATTAATCTGAGTGTGGGTAAGCCAACGGCTGCGGTCATGCGCCTTACCTGACGATTTTTACCTTCGGCCAGCGTAATCGCTAGCCATGCCACGGGAATGTTTTTGCGTTCACGCACCGGTGGGTCGCGTTGCCATAACCAATTAGGTGATTCGATGATGGCAGCTTTACTGCCGCGGGTTGTGAAGTCGCCCAAATTAATGGGCTTTCTAAGCGCTTGAAGTTGGCTCTCAATCGGCGTGCCCTCGACTTGGACCAGATAGGTTTTTTCCTTGCCATAGTCGGGGTGACTAATCTCTTGCTGTAGCTGGCCGTTATCCGTTAACAGCATCAAGCCCTCGCTCTCCGCATCCAGCCGCCCAGCCGGGTATACGTTCGGCAAATCAATGTACGAAGCGAGTGTTTTGCGACTTTCATGAGCCGAGAATTGGCTCATTACGCCATAGGGTTTATTGAATAAAATCAATGACATGAATATTTTTTGTGCGTGTGATGGTCATGTCTGATAAGACGCGAAACTTAAGTAAATAGGGTTTATCCTGCGTATCGTGTCACACTAGTTTGTATGGCGAACTGCGAAATTCTAGTGCATAATGTGAAAAGTGGTCTTATGTCTTATATAAGACATGCCAACTGCAGTGCGTAGAATTCAATTAAAGTGCTTTGCCGTTCACAAGACGCCAAATACAATTTCTTTATCCGCCAAAATCTTCGGAGATAACGATGTATCAACATATTAAAGTGCCCGCCGAGGGTAAGAAAATCACAGTTAACGCTGACTATTCCCTCGATGTGCCTGACAACCCGGTTATTCCGTACATTGAGGGTGATGGCACGGGCGTTGATATTAGTCCTGTGATGATTAAGGTGATTGATGCAGCCGTTGCCAAGGCCTATGGTGGCAAACGCAAAATCAGCTGGATGGAAATTTATGCTGGCGAAAAATCGACCATGGTTTACGGCCCTGATGTGTGGTTGCCAGAAGAAACGCTGAAAGTCCTGAAGGACTATGTCGTATCGATCAAAGGCCCTCTGACCACGCCAGTGGGTGGTGGCATTCGTTCATTGAACGTTGCGCTGCGCCAGGAATTAGATCTGTATGTTTGTTTGCGTCCGGTTCGTTACTTCAAGGGTGTTCCTTCGCCGCTGCGTGAGCCTGAAAAAACAGACATGGTGATCTTCCGTGAGAATTCAGAAGATATCTATGCCGGCATCGAGTGGCAAGAAGGTACGGATGGCGCAAAAAAAGTGATCGATTTCTTGATCAAGGAAATGGGCGTAAAGAAGATTCGCTTCCCGCAAACGTCCGGTATCGGTGTCAAGCCTGTGTCTCGCGAAGGGACCGAGCGCCTTGTCCGCAAAGCTATTCAATACACAATTGACAACGACAAGCCCTCGCTGACGATCGTTCACAAGGGCAACATCATGAAGTACACCGAAGGTGGCTTCCGTGATTGGGCGTATGCACTGGCACAAAAAGAGTTTGGTGCCACCATGATTGATGGCGGCCCTTGGTGCACGTTTAAGAATCCTAAGACCGGCAAAGACATCATCGTCAAGGATTCGATTGCAGATGCATTCTTGCAGCAAATCTTGTTGCGACCAAACGAGTACAGCGTTATCGCCACTTTGAACTTAAACGGCGATTACATCTCTGATGCTCTGGCAGCACAGGTTGGCGGTATTGGTATTGCGCCGGGTGCGAATTTGTCTGATTCGGTGGCGATGTTTGAAGCGACTCACGGTACTGCGCCTAAATACGCCGGTAAAGACTATGTCAATCCTGGTTCGCTGATTCTCTCGGCCGAGATGATGTTGCGTCACATGGGGTGGTTTGAGGCGGCTGATCTGGTAATTAGTTCGATGGAGAAATCAATTACCTCCAGAAAGGTCACCTATGACTTTGCCCGTTTGATGGAAGGCGCTACGCAGGTGTCTTGCTCAGGATTTGGCGACGTAATGATTTCAAATATGTAACTATTGAATTAGCATAGCTCTTGCTCAATGGTCTGCGGGACTTATTTCGGTAAAGTCTCAGACCATTCCAGCAAGATGGACCTGCACCAGAAAATAAAAACCCCTGGTTTTGCCAGGGGTTTTTGAGAGGGTCCTAATGGGTAATCAGGCGTTTTGAATGTTAGAAGCTTGCTTGCCTTTGGGGCCTTGCGTTACTTCGAACGATACTTTTTGCCCTTCTTTGAGGGTTTTGAAGCCATTCATCTGAATCGCGGAAAAGTGCGCGAACAGATCTTCGCCACCATCATCCGGAGTGATAAAACCGAAGCCTTTGGCGTCGTTAAACCACTTTACAGTACCAGTTGCCATAAAAAGCGTCTTTCTTTAAGAACGAATCACACGAGCCCTAAAAGCAAGAAGCCTCGCGTAACGCTGCCCCCTCTTATTATTGCTCCTCCTATATCAATTAGTGCCAACCCGCACGTTTATTGATCTTTTGCATTGTTCGCGTAAAAAATCTAAAAGTCAAGTTAATTGCCAAAAGAACCAGACTTGGCGGAACTTCTTGAGAATTCAGGATTGGCGGGCGTTTTCGAGCTAGCGCCCTGCGCATAGCGAGGAAAGCGCGTAATATCGATGCAAGAGTAAGGATATGACTGGTTTAACCTGTTACGCAGGTAGATGAAAGCATTAGAATAGAAGCATGGCAACTAACGAAGAGAATGATAATGGCACGGCTCTGATTACTAACGAGCAAAAGGAAGCGGTCAAGCCGCCTCCCATGTATCAGGTGCTGTTGCTAAATGATGATTACACCCCGATGGAATTCGTGGTCGCTATCATTCAAGAATATTTCAACAAGGATCGTGAGAACGCTACGCAAATTATGTTGAAAGTGCATCGCGATGGAAAAGGATTGTGCGGGGTTTATCCCAAGGATATTGCCAGCACTAAAGTAGAACTCGTTTTAACCCACGCCCGAAAGGCTGGGCACCCGCTGCAGTGTGTGATGGAGGAAGCATGATCGCCCAGGAACTTGAAGTTAGTTTGCACATGGCCTTTGTTGAGGCTCGACAAGCACGACATGAATTTATTACTGTCGAGCATCTCTTGCTTGCGCTACTAGACAATCCCTCAGCTGCAGAGGTTTTACGTGCGTGTGCGGTGAATGTTGATGACCTTCGTAAAACTCTCACCAACTTTATTACAGACAACACACCGACGGTACCTGGTACGAGCGAAGTCGATACTCAACCGACCTTAGGTTTTCAACGTGTCATTCAACGTGCAATCATGCACGTACAATCGGCTTCGAATGGTAAAAAAGAAGTCACAGGCGCCAACGTGCTGGTGGCTATCTTTGGTGAAAAAGATTCGCATGCTGTCTACTACCTGCATCAGCAGGGAGTAACGCGACTCGACGTCGTTAATTTTATTTCGCATGGTGTGCGCAAGGATCAACAATCCGAATCGCAAAAAGCACCTGAAGGTGTGGAAGAAGGCACCTCAGAAGGTCAGCAAAAAGAAAGTGCGCTCGACCAATTTACTCAGAATCTCAACAAGCTGGCTGCTGAAGGAAAAATCGATCCATTGATTGGTCGTGAAGCTGAAGTCGAGCGAGTGATTCAAACCTTATGCCGTCGCCGTAAAAACAATCCTTTGTTGGTGGGTGAGGCAGGCGTTGGTAAAACAGCGATTGCTGAAGGTCTCGCATGGCGTGTAACGCAAGGCGACGTGCCAGAGATTTTGCAAAACGCTGTTGTGTACTCGCTAGACATGGGCGCTTTGTTGGCAGGTACTAAATATCGCGGCGATTTCGAGCAGCGCTTGAAAGCGGTATTAAAACAAATGAAAAACAACCCGAATGGGATTTTGTTTATCGATGAGATTCATACCATCATCGGCGCAGGTTCTGCTTCGGGCGGCACCTTGGATGCTTCCAATCTGTTGAAGCCGGCGCTCTCTAGTGGTCAACTCAAATGTATTGGTGCGACTACTTTTACGGAGTTCCGTGGTGTGTTTGAAAAAGACCATGCGCTGTCACGTCGTTTCCAGAAAATCGATGTGAACGAGCCGACGGTTGAGCAAACCATTCAGATTTTGCGTGGATTGAAATCACGCTTCGAAGAACATCATGGCGTGAAGTACTCCGCGTCAGCGCTGACGTCAGCTGCCGAATTGGCTGCGCGCTTTATCAACGACCGTCATTTGCCTGATAAGGCAATCGATGTTATCGACGAAGCTGGTGCAGCTCAGCGCATTCTTCCAAAGTCGAAACAGAAAAAAACCATTGGCAAGCCAGAGATCGAGGACATCATTTCTAAGATCGCTCGTGTACCAGCTGCGTCGGTTAACCAAGATGATCGTACTAAGCTGCAGACGATCGATCGCGATCTGAAAAATGTCGTCTTTGGTCAGGATCCAGCGATCGAAGCCTTGGCAGCAGCGATCAAAATGGCGCGTGCAGGTCTGGGTAAAACAGATAAGCCGATTGGTTCGTTCTTATTCTCAGGTCCTACAGGTGTAGGTAAAACCGAGGTCGCCAAACAACTCGCCTTTATCTTAGGTATTGAGTTGATTCGTTTCGACATGTCCGAATATATGGAGCGCCATGCTGTTAGTCGATTGATTGGTGCGCCACCGGGTTATGTAGGATTTGATCAAGGTGGTTTGTTGACCGAGGCCGTCACTAAAAAACCGCATTCTGTGTTGCTGCTCGATGAGATAGAGAAGGCGCATCCGGATGTGTTTAATATTCTATTGCAAGTGATGGATCACGGAACACTCACGGATAACAATGGCCGCAAAGCGGACTTCCGTAACGTGATCATCATCATGACCACCAATGCCGGAGCTGAAAGTCTGCAGAAGCGCACCATGGGCTTCACTGAGTCTAAGCAAGCAGGCGATGAAATGATTGATATCAAGCGGATGTTTACGCCTGAATTCCGCAATCGTTTGGATGCGATTATCAGCTTTAAGGCGTTGGATGAAGAAATCATCTTGCGCGTGGTTGATAAATTCCTCATGCAACTTGAAGAGCAGCTGCATGAGAAAAAAGTCGATGCAGTTTTCAGTGAATCATTGCGTCACTTCCTTGGCAAGAAGGGCTTTGATCCACTAATGGGTGCGCGTCCTATGTCGCGTCTGATTCAAGACATGATCCGCAAAGCGCTGGCTGATGAACTCTTGTTCGGTAAACTGGTTTCAGGTGGACGTGTGACTGTTGATCTGGATGATAAAGATAACGTCAAACTGGATTTTGCTGAGAGCGATACACCGCCGCCGGCAGCACCACAAGAAACCGTAGAAGTTGAATGATGATCTAATCGTTGTTTAGTTTAGAAATTCACAAAAACCCTGAGCTTGCTCAGGGTTTTTTGTTTTCAGCGCTGCGAATCGATATGACAATTTTTTCGAGTTAGCAGATTTAAGGAACCAGCACTTTCTTCGCTGCTTGTTTTTGTCTAATTTCTTTCAGCGTCGCTTGGATTACGCTTCGCCTAGCTTCCGTCCAGGGGTGTAGCGTTGAGTAGGTAAGTGCCTGCGATGAGTTGGGATTTTGCGCTAGCTTCTGCAGTACGCGCGAAAAATTGGCGGGATCGTAACCAGCACGAGTCAACATAAAAAGTGCGAGCCGATCGGCTTCCTGATCCATTTTTTCGGGTGTGATCTTGATTCCATTGCTACTGTTTGCAGCTATTTGATCAGGTTTAAACAGCAACAAATTATCGATGACCATTGATAGCGTAGCCATTTGTTGTAACTGTTTAGCGTGCTGCAAAACATTGTGCGCTATTTCGCGCGCGATAACGACTGCTACATCTTCGTCGGTAGTAAAGCTATCGAGTAGGCCGCGCGTGAGTAATATCCGGCGTCCATCAGCATACGCATTGACTTGCTGAGCATTGCCCACATCAATAGCAAATGCGCAGGCTAAGGTGAGTGGTACGTTAACCGTTATCGGTTGATTCTGTCGGATGACAGTAATATTTAACTCGCTCAGATTTTTAAGGATAGGTGACAGCATGCGAGCTGTCTCTGGCTCAGCTTGCGGGCCGGTAGGTATGTTGAGGTCTTGAATCGTTTGCAGAATATCACCACGCTTTAGACCTGCACGCATCGCCCCACTGCCATCCAGTATCTGCATGATTTGTAAACGCTCATCGAGTCCCAGACTCTGTCGAGCGGCAACTGCCAGCTCAGGCGGATAGGAGTATTGATTTTTAGCGGTAAATCCAAGTAGTGGGCGTGCTTGCGTTCGGCAAAGCACTGCATTCTTAATAATGAGTGGTGCGGCAATACGATAGACACGTTCCTGTCGTAGCAGGAGACTATCAAGTACTGTGTCGCGTACAGGGGCAGCGGGAGTGCTATTGGTTTTGCCTGAAGAGTTTTGATATACCGATGGACTAGTTGATGTTGAATCAGGCGTCGATGGGTTGGAATTCAGAGAAATCTGAGTACATGCGCCGAGTAATGTGACTAGAAGCAGCGGCGATACAACGTAGCGACTGAGTCGTAGATGCTGACGGCATGGAATGACAAAACTTGCCAGCGGCACGACAACCTCCCGTTATTTTTTCCCCGTACTTCCAAAGCCACCTGCGCCACGGTCGCTCTCTTCGAATGAATCTACCACTCTAAATCCTACTTGCAGTACTGGCACAATCACGAGTTGCGCCAATCGCTCCATAGGATTTAAGACGAATGCTGTAGCACCACGATTCCACGTCGAAACCATCAACTCACCTTGATAATCTGAATCGATCAGTCCCACCAAATTACCCAATACGATACCGTGTTTATGACCCAGTCCGCTACGTGGAAGAATCATCGCTGCATAAGCTGGGTCAGCGATGTGAATAGCCAGTCCAGTCGGAATTAAATGCGTGCTACCAGGTTCAATAGTGAGTGGCGCTTCAATACATGCGCGAAGATCAAGCCCAGCACTCCCCGTGGTTGCGTAGTTGGGTAGTTGGTCACGCATGCGCGCATCGATAATTTTTAGGTCTATAGTTTTCATGATCTAGCGTTTACAGACGACGAGCAATTTCTTCTACCAATTTGCCAGCAAGGATTTCTTTACTGGCACGTGCGAGATTCTTGTGGCCATTAGCATCAAATAAAACGAGTTCATTATCATCTTTGCCAAAGGTTTGGTGACCAATATTACCGACCAACAAAGGAATGCGTTTTTTTTCACGCTTTGCGGCGCCATGTGCGAGAAGATTTTCTGACTCTGCCGCAAATCCAACGCAGTAGGGTGGTGATGCCATTGCAGCGACTTCAGCCAAGATATCAGGGTTGTGCTCGAAAGTGAGGGAAGGCAGTAGCCCATCCTGCTTTTTTATTTTTTGAGTACTGACATCAGACACACGCCAATCAGCGACCGCGGCAACGGCGATAAACACCTGTTGGCCTGCAAGGTTAGCCATCACAGCATCGCGCATTTCTAGCGCCGTCGTTACTGGCAATACTCTGATACCTACAGGTGCTTGTAATGATGTTGGTCCAGAGACTAGCGTTACCTCAGCACCCGCAGCCCAAGCGGCACGCGCAATCGCGTAGCCCATTTTGCCTGATGATAGATTCGTAATGCCGCGCACTGGGTCAATCGGTTCAAACGTGGGACCTGCAGTCATTAAAACTTGTTTACCCGCTAGTAGCTTGGGTTGAAAAAAAGCAGAGAGTGATTCCAGTAGTTGTTCTGGTTCGAGCATGCGGCCTAATCCTGTTTCGCCACAGGCCTGATCACCAGCAGCAGGGCCAAGCAAAGTAATGCCATCTTTTTTAAGTTGCGCAGCATTGCGTTGTGTAGCGGGGTTGTACCACATTTCAACATTCATCGCAGGTGCTACTAAAAGAGGTACGTTAGCAGGGCGCGCTAAGCAAAGCGTTGATAGCAGATCATCCGCTGCACCATGCACTAGTTTGCGCATGAAATCTGCAGAGCACGGTGCAATCAATAGGGCATCGGCGTGCCGTGACAAATCGATGTGCGCCATGTTGTTGGAAATACGGCTATCCCACTGATCGGTAAATACCGGTTTGCCAGAAAGAGCTTGCAGAGTCACAGGTGTGATGAAATGACGCGCAGCTTCCGTCATGACGACTTGGCAGCTAGCCCCTACTTTTACCAGGCCGCGTGCCAACTCAGCCGCCTTATAACAGGCAATGCCGCCAGTCAGACCCAAGACTATATTTTTTCCGGCGAGGCTCATGATTGCGTGGACTTTCGCTAACGATTAACGCGACGTAGTTCATCGAGTATAAACAATATCGCACCTAGAGTAATCGCACTATCGGCCACATTGAATGCCGGCCAGTGAAGACCACCGACATGAAAATCCAAAAAATCGATAACGTGGCCGTAGGCAATACGATCTATAAGGTTACCCAACGCGCCACCGAGTATCAAGGTCATGGCCCAGCAAAAAAGGCGCTGGCCTGAGTGGCGTTTTAGCATCCAGATAATTAACAGCGACGCTAACAACGAGACAGCCGCAAAAAAATAACGCTGCCAACCGGGTTGATCTGCCAAAAAACTAAACGCTGCGCCGCGGTTATAGACCATTACCAAATTGAAGAAAGAAGTGATGGTATCTGACTGGCCAAACACCATCATCCTGCTCAGCGTGATTTTGCTTAGCTGATCAATCAATACAACAATCATCGCAATACCTAGCCAGAGCGTCAGACCTACTGATTTTTTTGACATAGTGAGGTTGGTGTCAGCTCGTAAGTGGTTAAGCAATGCGACGTTTTTCGCCAGCACCAAATAAATTGGTATGGCAGCGTCCGCACAAGCCGGTATGTTCAGCGTGTGCACCCACGTCGGCGCGGTAGTGCCAGCAGCGTTCACATTTTTTATACGAGGAAGCTTTTACGACGATTTTTTCTTCCGACGCAGAGCTGCACGCTGTAACGGTTGCAGCCGACGTAATTAAAACAAATTTTAAATCGTCACCCAGCTCTTGTAGCAATGCTAGCTTGTCACCACTGGCATGCACATCGACTTCTGCTTGTAGTGATGAGCCAATCGCTCCTGATACACGAACTTCTTCCAGTTGTTTGAGTACTTCAGCACGAATTTCTTGAATAGCTTGATACTTCTGCAGCAATGCGCCTGATTCACTAATCAGAGGCAGGCTATAGAACGTTTGCGTAAAAATTGTTTCATCGCTTTGCTGATACATCTCTTTATTAGCAAACACAGACCAAGCTTCTTCAACAGTAAATGAAAGAATCGGTGCCATTAAGCGCAGCAAACTTTGAGTGATATGCCAAATAGCTGTTTGTGCTGAACGACGTGCTAGCGATGTAGTCCCGCCTGTGTATAAACGATCTTTCAGAATATCGAGATAAAAACCACCTAAATCTTCGGAGCAGTACATTTGTAGCTTTGCGATCACTGGATGAAATTCGTATTCTTCAAAGTGCTGACGAATTTCACCTTGTAACTGATTCATGCGGGCTAGTGCATAGCGATCAATTTCTACTAGCTGATCGATAGCGACTACATCTTTAGTGAAATCGAAATCAGAGGTATTAGCAAGTAAGAAGCGCAGCGTGTTCCGTATACGGCGATAGCTCTCAACGACACGTTTCAAAATTTCATCTGAAATCGATAGCTCACCCGAGTAATCGGTAGCGGCTACCCACAAACGAAGAATTTCTGCGCCAAGCGAGTCAGAGACTTTTTGAGGTGCTACAACGTTACCTTTAGACTTGGACATTTTTTTGCCCTCGCCATCGACCACAAAGCCATGCGTGAGCAAAGCTTTGTAGGGGGCGCAGCCATTCAGCATCGATGATGTGAGTAGCGATGAATGGAACCAACCGCGATGTTGATCGGAGCCTTCCAAATACAAATCAGCAGGGAAATGCGATTCATTGGCGTGCGAGCCGCGCAATACCGTTTGGTGAGTCGTGCCCGAGTCAAACCAGACATCCAAAGTATCGCGATTTTTTTCATAATGCGCAGCATCGCTACCCAAGAAATTTTGCAGATCTAAGCTGTGCCAGGCTTCGATACCGTGCTGTTCAACTAGCTTGGCTACTTTTTCTAACAGCGCCGGAGTTTCAGGATGTAGCTCGCCGGTTTCTTTGTGCACGAAAAAGGCCATGGGTACGCCCCATTGACGCTGACGCGATAGTGTCCAGTCAGGACGATTAGCAATCATCCCGTGCAAGCGCGCTTTACCCCACGAAGGGAAGAAACGCGTTGCTTCAATAGAGCTGAGTGCGGTTTCACGTAACGACGCATTACCTTGTTTAGGTTTGTTATCCATGCTGGCAAACCATTGCGAGGTAGCGCGATAAACGATAGGTGTTTTATGGCGCCAGCAATGCATGTAGCTGTGATCAAACATCACTAGCTTAAATAAATGTCCTGCGGCCTCGAGCGCACTACAGATAGGCTTCGATGCTTCCCATATCGTCATACCACCAAACAGAGCGAGCGAGCTGGCATAGCGACCATCACCCATCACTGGACTGAGTATCTGATCATCTTTCATGCCGTGCGCTTTGCACGATGCGTAATCTTCAATGCCATAAGCAGGCGCCGAGTGCACAATGCCTGTACCCGCATCGGTTGTAACGTAATCACCTAGATAAACGGGAGACAAGCGATCGTAAGCTTTATCGGTAGTGTGCAGAGGGTGATGAAAGTTAATTTGTGCTAATGCTTCGCCGATACACGTCGCGATCACTTCGCCTTGCAAAGCGTAGCGTGATAAACAGCTCTCGACTAAATCCTGCGCGAGTATCAACAGAATTTTTTCACCCTGTCGATCAGCCTGCACCAGAGCATAGGTAAATTCAGGATGAACATTTAGTGCTTGATTCGACGGGATAGTCCAAGGCGTCGTCGTCCAGATAACGATGTAGCCTTTTTTTGATGGCAGGGTCGTTAATCCAAAGGCTTTCGCAACTCGCTCAGGTTCTGCGAAAGGGAAGGCAACATCAATCGCTGGGTCGCGCTTATCTTGGTATTCAACTTCAGCTTCAGCCAGGGCTGATCCGCAATCAAAACACCAATTAACAGGTTTTAATCCACGGTATACGAAACCCTTATCGAGAATGCTACCCAACGCACGAATCTCATCGGCTTCATTGCGAAAGTTCATGGTGGTGTACGGGTTATCCCAATCACCCAATACACCGAGACGAATAAAATCTTTTTTCTGACGTTCTATTTGTTCTGATGCATAGGCGCGCGATTTACTTAACACCTCAGCTGTCGGCAAATTTTTACCGTACTGTTTTTCAATTTGAATTTCAATCGGCATGCCATGGCAGTCCCAGCCAGGTACATACTGCGCATCAAAGCCTTCCAGCTGCCGCGTTTTGACGATCATGTCTTTGAGTATCTTGTTAACGGCATGGCCGATATGAATATCGCCGTTCGCATAGGGAGGGCCATCATGCAAAATGAACTTAGGACGACCGGCTGAAGCCTTACGCACACGGTTATAAATAGTTTTCTTTTGCCATTCTGCGACCCATTGTGGTTCACGTTTGGCGAGATCACCGCGCATAGGGAAGACGGTCTCGGTCATATTGACCGGATATTTATTCTCGGTTTTTTTACTATTTTCAGACATGGGTTCAGGTGAGGGAAAGGGTCTCAAAAAAATCGCGTGCTGCACGAGCATCCGCGGCGATGGCATCCGTTAATGTTTCAAGGTCAGTATATTTTTCTTCATCACGCAGTTTGTGTAAGAACTCGACACGTACTAACTTGCCGTAGCAATTGGCATCGTAATCGAAGATATGTACTTCAAGCAGCATACGACCATCGTCTTCAACGGTGGGGCGCACGCCTAAACTTGCGACTGCTGGCAATGGGTCGTTACTTAGTCCATGTACCTGAACAACAAAGATGCCATTCAATACGGGATGTCGATGCCCTATGCGTAGATTCAAGGTTGGAAAGCCAAGAGTGCGTCCAAGTTTTTGACCATGCTGAACACGACCAGAAATAGAATACGCAGAACCTAGTAAATCTTTCGCTTGGGCGAAATCACCGCCTTGCAATGCGGCTCTCACAGCTGATGAGGAAATGCGCGTGCTGTTATGGGTGACGGTGGCGAGTGATTTGACTTCAAATCCAAATTTTTTTCCAGCTTCCAGTAGCATAGAAAAATCACCAGTACGTTTTGAGCCAAAACGGAAATCATCACCTACGATGAGAAACTTCACCTGCAAACCATCCACTAGCAGCTTTTGAATAAAATCTTCCGCACTCATTGCCGCGAAGCGCGCATTGAAATGTTCAACCATCACACGGTCTACGCCAGCGGTTTGAAGAGCTTGCAGCTTGTCGCGTAGATTCGCAACACGCGACGGTGGCTGACCTGCATTGCCTGCCAGCGCAGCAAAAAACTCGCGCGGGTGCGGCTCAAATGTCATGACGGCTGACTCGATTCCGAGACGGCGAGCAGCGTCGCGAACCTCGGTCAGCAAGGCCTGATGCCCTAAGTGCACACCATCGAAATTACCAATAGTGAGCGCGCACGGTCGGCGTGCATGGGCATTGGGAAGTCCGCGGAAAACTTTCATGGCGGGCGCTGGTGACTGTCGCAGTGAGAAAGCCCTCGATTATAGTGGTTTTCAGAGCGCCGACTGGCTGTAACTTGTGCTTTTAGCTGAAGATAATCGCTGGCTAATCAATAGCTAATCAATGGCGACTACATGGCCAATCCAATTGGTTAAACCCTTGTATGCACGGGATCCGAGCTGGGAAATTTTTATTACCGGATTTACAGCCCATCCCAGATCGATTGCAAAGCAGCCATTGCTGCCAGACCAGCGGTTTCTGTGCGCAATACGCGCTCGCCCATAGTTAGGCACAGCGCGCCGTGAGTCATTGATGCTTGTTCTTCCAATGGCGTTAAGCCACCTTCAGGCCCGACAATTAAGGTAACGGCTTGCGCAGGATGGTGTTTGGCCCATCCCGACAACGTTTGGCTTCCACGAGGGGAGAGCAGCAAGCGGGGATGCAGGTCTTGCTGAGCTATCCAGCTCAGAAAAGGGAGTGGCTCATTAAGGTGGGGCAGCCGGTTACGTCCACATTGCTCTGATGCCGCAGCCATGACACCTTGCCAATGGCTCATTTTTTTGGTGGCTCGCTCAGCGTTAAGCCGAATCACAGAGCGTTCAGATAGCAGTGGCTGAATCGAGGTTGCCCCCAGCTCGACAGCTTTCTCTATGATCCAGTCCATTTTGCTGCCTTCGGGCAGCACCTGAGCCAGAGCTAGTCCATGTGCGGGTTCCGCTTCTCGAGCTGAAAAGGTCTTCAGCCGAACCTGAACCCGTTTTTTTTCAATGTGCTCGATGCTGGCGGCGTATTCACCACCCTCACCATTAAAAAGAGTGACGACCTCGCCTTCCTTTAAGCGCAAAACCTGAATGTGATGCGCAATCGCATCCGGCAAGCTCACTAGTGAGTTGAGCTCTAAGGGCAGAGGGCAATAAAAGCGAGGCATAGCTTAAGGTTGATGGTGCGGGCAAGCACAGAGTTTTAGAGTAAGACCATTGTAAGCGGGCTGCCATACTCTGGTAACATTTAAGGTTTTCCGGTTTGCGCTGCAGATCCGAGCTTGCAAGCTAAATTCCACGTAGTTCTACTGCATTTTTCGCAACATGACTTCTTCTTCCGTTAACACCCAAATGGCTAATGCGATTCGCGCGCTGGCCATGGATGCTGTGCAAAAAGCTAACTCGGGTCATCCCGGCATGCCTATGGGCATGGCAGAGATCGCCGTCGCACTCTGGGGCAAGCACTTGCGACACAACCCGGCCGATCCCAAGTGGATGGATCGCGATCGTTTTGTGGTCTCGAACGGCCATGGC
>JBEGSP010000225.1:0-6133 GCA_041179845.1 Pseudomonadota bacterium | reverse complement strand
AGCTTTGTACTGAGTGCGTGCATAGTGATTCCTTAAATCATCTAGGGTTCGCCGGGAGTAACAGGCTTTCATGAGTGCCCGCACCGATGACTAAGTTTGCAACAGAGGAATGAACAAGCCTGAGACGTATCAACGATTCTGGACATAGGGGGCGATTATCGGTTGGTAAAATTATTTTGAAATAATTCACATGTGTGCGAACCATTCCGTTGTTTTTGTCACCGACAAATACCGCCCGATCAATTTCTTGGCTGATATATTTTTCGCCTTTACTTCACGAGGTTCGCAATGAGCTCTTCCGTCATACGATCAGCCCCGCTGGTAACTCCTAATTTGCAGGGTCAGACTGGAGTTGAGTTAAAGACAGGCAATAATAGTAAAGCTGCCGAAAACCCACGTATGAAGGGTTACGTTACCAAAGCACGCGCTGAAGTAAGCGCCGCTACAGATCAATCACCAACCCAAGAAGCCTTGAAGCAACACAGCGCACCAAGGACCTTGGTGAAAGTTGATCAAAAGGCGGTGGATCAGGTGCTACTCGAAGGGAATATTTCTCTCGATGAGATCAATGGAGATAAGCATGCTGCCTATTACAAGCATGCCAGTATGATGATCAGCGGCGCTACCAAAGATAAGACTTTCCTGCTGCGTTGCCTCGCCAAGATTTATATCTCTGCGCCGGATGAGACGCATCCCAAAGCATCTCGCGGCGATTGGCTGGATGATCAGAACGAGCGATGGGGTGATGATTTGATGTTTCTGTTTGAAAATACCAAACAGGTTGATGGACTCAACAGTGCAGGTAAGCAGTATTTTTTAGATGCCTTGAAAGAAAAAGCCAACCAGCGTTTCCGTGGCAAAGGTAGCGAGGGCGATTTAGCTCAATCACTATTTCAGGCCAAGCACCGCATGCCGGTTGTAGAAGATCACTCAGCGTAATTCGGCGTATTCAATAGTTAAGCGTATTGCGTTTTGGCCCGCGCTATCAGCATTCGCTAAGTCTTACTGATAGCTGCGGGCGTCTTCAATCACTTTGCCATCGTTAGGTAGGCTGCCAGCGGCCACTAGATGTACTTCTCCGCGTAATTTTGTCACATCACGGATTGATGCAATGATGGCGTCTGCATCGTTGCTGGCTGAATTGATGTCTGCAACTTCACAATGCAACGTCATTTCATCATTGCCCATCTCACCGGTAACGACGAGTCGACCTTTTACGATTTGTGGATGACGTTTAAGAATGTCCGCCACTTGAGATGGGTGAACAAACATCGCGCGAATTTTAGTCGTTTGGTCGGCTCTGCCCATCCATCCTTTTAAGCGCAGGTTGGTGCGTCCGCACGGTGAGGTGCCCGTCAAAATAGCCGACAAGTCACCCGTGGCAAAACGTAGTAATGGATAGTCGGGATTAAATGAAGTGATAACGACTTCGCCAACTTCACCATCCGGCACGGGTTCACCTGTACCCGGACGGACGATTTCCAGCAGTAGGGTTTCGTCCAGCACCATACCAGGATTAACTTGGCCATTGCTGAGTGTTTCATACGCGATATTGCCAATGTCTGCCGAGCCGTAGGTTTGCAGTACGTGTGGCACCCCATGCTCATTTAGCCATCCACGCAAAGAAGGTGGAAGTGCCTCAGCGCCGACCAACGCATAGTTCACGCTACTAATGTCTTCGCCCAGTTCGAGCGCTTTTTCAATAATAATTTTTAAAAATGAAGGTGTGCCCACATAGGCCTTAGGCTTAAGCAAACTCATGGCTTGTACTTGCATTTCAGTTTGCCCGATACCAGCGGGAATGATTGGGCAACCAAGTTTTGCAGCACCGCCTTCCACCATCAAACCAGCTGGCGTGAAATGATATGCAAAGCAATTTTGAATCAGATCGCCACTGCGCACACCCAATGCATGTAGTGGTCTTGCATAGCGCCACCAGTCAGAGCCGTGACCTTCTGGATCAAATAAAGGGCCGGGTGACATAAAAATACGTGATAGCTTAGACGTCGCTGTCGTGGTTAAGCCGCCAAACGGCAGTGCTGCTTTTTGTAAGTCTTTGAGTTCTGATTTGCGCGTAACGGGTAATTGCGCCAGCGCTTTGCGTGAAGTGATTTGTGGAGCATCGACGCCCTTCAGTATGGCCGCCCAGCCCGAAGCTTGTTGAGCGCGCGCTATCAGCGCGGGTAATGCAGACAATAATTCTTTTTCTCGTACCGCAGGATCACGCGACTCAAGTGGGTCAAAAAAATCAGTCATAGCAGTACCTAAGAAAAAAAGAATAAAAAAAAGAATAAAAAAAGAACTAAAGGAAATTCAGGAGGGGAATATAAGTAAAAAATTAGTGATGCCGCATCATTAATAACCGAGCATTAAGTGATTGCAGACACACTTATAAAGCATGTCTATCAGGCCAGCCAGCGCTTCCTGCGGCGATAAAATTTCATGTCACGAAAACTAGTGCGACCAGCGCTAGACATACCCAAATAAAATTCTTTCACATCTTCGTTGGCAGCAAGTTCAGATGCAGCCCCTTCCATTACTACGCGACCGTTTTCTAGGATATAGCCAAAGTCAGCGTACTTAAGTGCGATGGTGGTATTTTGTTCAGCGAGTAAAAACGACACTTGTTCGTTTTGGTTTAAGTCTTGCACGATGCCGAAAATTTCTTCCACAATCTGAGGTGCGAGTCCCATCGATGGTTCATCCAGCAAAATCATTGAAGGCTTAGCCATTAAAGCACGACCAATCGCACACATCTGCTGCTCTCCACCCGAGGTATAGCCCGCCATCGAGCTACGGCGTTGTTTTAGGCGTGGAAAATAGTGATAAACACGTTCGAGTTCGTTCTTAAGCTCAGTGCGGCCGATCTTGCGTGTATAAGCGCCAGTGAGTAAATTTTCTTCTATGGTTAGATGACCAAAACAATGACGCCCTTCCATTACCTGAGATAAGCCGCGTTTGACTAATTCATTCGGTGTGAGCTGATCAATTCGTTCACTATTAAATTCAATACTGCCTTTGGTGACGTCGCCACGTTCACCACGTAAAAGCGTAGAAATAGATTTCAGCGTGGTTGATTTGCCCGCACCATTCGCACCCATCAGCGCGACGATTTTCCCGCGCGGCACCGATAAGGACACGCCTTTGAGTACCAAGATCACATGGTCGTAAATGACTTCGATGTTATTTACGCTGAGGATAGAAGGTGCAGTCATGAGTAAATTATTTTTCTGTTGCATTAACCAATAAACGATAAGGTGGTGATGATCGTGGTTTAAAAACTATCCACGATCATCACATTCACTCAGTCGCTGGAACAAATTAAGCGAAGCCTTATTTCATGCAGGCAGGCGTAATGCCTTTTTCTTTGGCATAGCTGGCAGACGATTCTTCTAGCAGCTTGCGTACTAAGGCTTTGTCACCTGTGATCCAGTTCTTGGAAACGGCAACCCACTGCTTGCCATCCCACTGCACGACTTTCACAGCACCAGAGCCTTCATGGTCATCGCAAGATGTTTTGATCGTTGGGAACATATCAGACACACCCAAGGCTTTTTGACGAGCCGCATCGATGTTTAGGTTTTCCAAACCCCAGCGCATTTGTTCGCCAGTGACAGTTTTACCTTTGCCATATTTATTTTGTGCTGTGCGCAGACCTTCTACCATCATGACAGCGGCGGTGATGCCGCGCATATACATTACATTACCTACGCGATCCAATTCTTTAAGGTTACCTTTGCCGGCTGAGTAAACCTTGTTACGGATTTCATCGATGAGTGGGAAGTTGCCGGGTGTGTTGAAGCTCATCGCCGAGTAACCTTTAGCGGCTTCGCCTGCCGGTTCAGTATCTTCTTCAGAGCCAGCCCACCACACACCTAAAATTTTCTCGCGCGGGAAACCATTACGCTGTGCAGTTTTCAGACCGACTGCGCTCATGACGCCAAATGTCCACATGATCACGTAGTCAGGATTAGCCTGACGAATTTGCAGCCATTGTGATTGTTGTTCATTGCCTGGAGGAGCTACCGGAATCTTGATCAATTCAAATCCATACTTCGCCGCTTCGGCTTCGAGCACAGGCAAAGGTTCTTTGCCATAGGCTGAGTCGTGATAGAGATGAACAATTTTTTTGCCCTTGAGCTTATCCATACCACCCGATTTTTCACCTAGATACACCACCATGGCAGCAGCTTGATTCCAATATGTCGTCAGCAGAGGAAATACATACGGGAATACTTTTCCGTTCGCGGCATCGGAACGTCCGTAGCCAAGGGTAGTCAGGGGAATTTTGTCGGTGGCTACACGATCTAAAATGCCATACGCAATACTGGTGGACACTGGCTCAACAATCGTCGCACCCCCATTTTTACTTTTCAAGCGTTCGTAGCATTCCACGCCGCGCGATGGGTTGTATTCTGTTTCACATTCTTCCCAGGTCAGTTTCACGCCGTTGATGCCGCCATTGATATTGACCAAGTTCATGTAGTCAATCATGCCACCGAAAAATGAGGTGCCGTTGGATCCATAAGGACCAACGCGATACGACAGCAGCGGAATAAACTGATCAGCAGCCCAGACGAAACTAGACGATGCAACCAGAGCAGCGCCTAGCATGAGTGATTTGATTAATTTCATTAACTTCTCCTTACTTGAAAACAGGTTCAATGCGGGAACGGCCATAGCCGCAATTTTTCTTTGGCGATTTGCCACAACCTTGCCAGGCCATGCGGCTCGACAATCAGAAAGAAAATAATTAGCGCACCAAACACCATCAATTCCAGGTTCGATGCAACAGCGGTTGAGATATTGGTGGTGTGCGCTAAGGTATTTAAGATAACAGGTAGTAGCACGATGAATGCCGCACCTAAAAATGAACCCATCACCGAGCCTAAGCCACCAATAATCACCATAAATAAAATACGGAATGACAAATCTAAGCTGTAGGCTTCAGGCTCTACAGTGCCCAAATAAGCATACGCATACAGTGCACCGGCGACGCCGCAATAAAATGAGCTGACAGCAAACGCGAGCAATTTAGTTTTCATCAGCGGTATGCCGATTACTTCAGCGGCCACATCCATATCACGCACCGCCATCCAGCAGCGGCCGACATTAGATCGCACCATGTTCTTTGCCAGTAGTCCTAAGGTGCTGACGATTACCAGCACGAGTAGATATTTGGCGACAGGGGTATCGAAATCAAATCCTAGGATTTGCATTTTTTGTGCCGTGATCACTCCCGATGAGCTGTAATTCGTAAACCAGCGAACTTTGGTGAGTGCCCACACAACAAAAAACTGAGTAGCCAGTGTTGAAGCGGCCAGATAGAAGCCGCGCACTCGCAACGACGGTAAACCAAATAACAAACCCACCGCCGCCGCACACAAGCCACCTAAGGCAAAGGAAGCTAGTAGCGGTATACCTGGCACACGCAGCATAAAGTTATACGCGCCGAAAGCACCCACCGCCATAAATGCGGCTGAGCCAAGTGATAGCTGACCGGCGTAGCCCGTCAGAATATTCAAGCCGAGCGCTGCCAGAGAAAAAATTAGAAATGGAATCAGAATCGCAGAGAAAAAATACGGCGAAGCGAATAGTGGAACACCAATAAATGCGACTAGCACTAATAGTGCTATGCCGATTCGATCTTGTCGTATCGGGAAAATCTGGCTATCGGTTTCGTAGCTTGATTTAAATTGTCCGGCTTCACGGTAAAGCATGGGCTTAAATCCTTCGTATAATTTTTTCGCCAAACAATCCTTCGGGCCGTACTAGCAAAAACAGTAGTGCCAGCACATACGGGAACCAACCTTCGATACCGCCGCCTACAAAAGGACCGACATACACTTCAGCGAGTTTTTCTGAGGTGCCGATAATCAAGCCACCAATAATCGCTCCAGGTACTGACGTAAAGCCACCTAAAATAAGTACGGGTAGTGCTTTGAGTGCGACGAAGGTTAATGCAAACTGTACGCCATTGCGTGAACCCCACAGCAATCCGGCAACCAGTGCTACAAAGCCAGCAACGCTCCAGACGATGCCCCAGATTTGTTGGAGTGGGATGCCAACAGCGAGTGCAGCTTGATGGTCATCAGCGACGGCGCGTAGCGCGCGACCGACTTTAGTGCGCGAG
>JBEGSP010000224.1:0-4688 GCA_041179845.1 Pseudomonadota bacterium | reverse complement strand
TGGCCTTGCTTGAGGTATCAAGCAGCGTCGCCAGTCCGGTTTTTTGCTCAAAAATATCAAATAACTTTCGCAATGAACTCATGTTGGATGAGAGGTCGTCAATCGAGAGTAAATTGCGCTCACCAGAAATCACCACATCTTCGGTGTCATCACTCATCGCATCCGTGCCGGCTTCAACGGCAGCGTGCATTAGCCGCATCATGTCGTTACGCAATTCACGTAACTCATCATTAAGTTTGATGCGTACCGCATCAAACGATAATCCAGAGTAATTTTGATTAATGTAATTAGCCGCTTGCACGAGTTGGCTGGGCGAGTAATCGGTATCCGTCAATAGCAAACGGTTTTGTACATCGCCATTCGGTGCAACGATGACTAATAAAATACGTTTTTCTGAAAGGCGCAGAAATTCAATTTGCTGAAACGTCATTTCCCTTCGCGGCGTCAGTACAACGCCAGCGAAATGAGATAAAGAAGAAAGTACCTGTGCTGCGCTAGCGATAATTTTTTGCGACGAAGCACCGGACTGCAGTCGCGATTCCACGGTGCTTTCATCGATGGTTTGAACGGTGAGCAAACTATCGACAAATAGTCGGTAGCCACGCGGAGTAGGGATACGGCCGGCCGAGGTATGGGGACTGGCTACTAAGCCCAGCTCTTCCAGATCGGACATGATGTTGCGTATGGTCGCTGGTGACAGCTCAAGGCCAGAAATTTTTGCCAGCGCGCGCGAGCCCACCGGCTGTCCGTCCGCAATGTAGCGTTCTACAAGTGCCTTCAGTAGCGTTTGTGCGCGAATATCGAGTTGCATGGCCTTATTCTATCGAGCCCAGAGGTAGTGCGCTAGTTTCCTCAACTCAGACAGCAAAATTGTTCGTACCAAACCCTTAATCTTCCAGACGTTTCGGCCAGCTTGAGCTTGAGTAAGCGTCACGTTTGCTGCTAGTTATGGTCTAATCCTGAGCATGTCTGTCGCTCATCCCACTCCCACATCACGTTTTTCTACGGTTGCCATCATCGGTAAACACGGTGAATTAGGCGCCAGCAGCAGTGCTTTGGGCGAATTGGCGGATTTTCTCGAGCGCCGTGGGCTTAGGGTTGTATTTGAAGCTGCGACCGCGCAGGACCTTCAACGCAGTAAGCTCGTATCTATGACCTTGGCAGACATTGGTCAAGAAGCTGATGTGGCCATCGTGATTGGTGGCGATGGGACAATGTTGGGCATTGCGCGCCAATTGGCACCGTTTGATGTGCCGCTGATAGGTGTGAATCAGGGGCGATTGGGTTTTATGACCGATATCGCGTTTGAACGAATGCTGCCTGTGTTAAGCGATATGTTGGACGGCAAGCTGGAATCTGAGCGCCGCGCTCTTCTTGAGGGAATTGTACATCGCCATGGCAAGGAAATTTTTCGATCCGTTGCGTTCAATGATGTTGTGGTGTCACGCGGAGCTGGTGCTGGAATGGTGGAGTTACGTGTCGAAGTTGATGGACACTTCATGTACAACCAACGCTCTGATGGCTTAATTATTTCTACCCCTACAGGTTCAACGGCCTATGCCTTGGCCGCAGGCGGCCCGATTCTTCATCCTGAATTGGGCGGTATGGTGTTGGTGCCGATTGCGCCGCATGCGCTTTCAAATCGTCCGATTGTGCTCTCTGAAAGTTGTGAAATTGTGATTGAGTTAGCTAGTGGGCGAGATTGCAGCGTAAATTTTGATATGCAGTCACTCACCAGTCTTTATCATCATGATCGCGTTACGGTGCGTCGCTCAGAACACAGTATTCAATTTTTGCATCCTCACGGATGGAGTTACTACGATACTTTGCGAGAAAAATTGCACTGGAATGAATACCCCTCTGTACTGGGGCAGCTAAAATAGTCCCTATATTGTTTTTAGCCATCGTCTTTTCCCCTGACTACTCATGCTGCGCACACTCATCATTCGTGATTTTGTGATCGTTGATGCGATCGAGATCGAACCGCCTGCCGGTTTCACCGTCTTTACCGGTGAGACGGGAGCTGGAAAATCGATTTTGATTGACGCATTAATGTTGGCCTTGGGTGGCCGTGCCGATGCTAGTGTCATTAGAGAAGGCGCCTCCAAAGCCGACATCGCCGCCGAATTTACTGGGGAATTTGATTCGGCAGTGCTGAGTTGGTTAGACGAACACGAATTTGTTTCTGAAGACGGTCAATTACTGCTGCGGCGCGTGATTGATAGTAGTGGTCGATCCAAAGCATTCATTAATGGCATAACCGCCACCATTACCCAATTGCGCGAAGTCGGTGAGATGTTGGTGGATATTCATGGTCAGCATGCGCATCAATCGCTATTGAAAGCTGAATCACAACGTGCTTTGTTAGATGCTCATGCTGGATTGACTGATGACGTCACTAAAGTCGCACAGGCATTTAAAAATTGGCGTGCAGTGATCAAGCAGCGTGAAGAATTTGAGCGTGATGCAAAAAATGTTTTGCTAGAACGTGAGCGACTGGAGTGGCAGGTCGGCGAATTAGAAAAATTAGCGGCGCGTCCAGGTGAATGGGCCGATATTGGTAATGAGCACAGCCGGCTGTCGAATGCCGCAAGCTTGATTGAAGGCGCGCAAAGCGCGCTTGATTTGCTCTCTGAATCGGAATCTAGTCCGATGTTGTCGCAGCTCTCATCGATCGCGCAAAAGTTAGGCAAGCTGGCCGACGTAGACGACAAACTCAAGCCAGTCATGGAAGCACTGGAGCCGGCGCGCATTCAATTACAAGAAGCCGTGTATGCGTTAAATGATTATCTGGGTCGCATTGAAATGGATCCACAACGTTTACGTGCAGTGGAATCGCGTCTTGAGGCGCTGCATTCGGCTTCCCGAAAGTTCAATGTGCCCGCTGAAGAGCTGCCGAATGAGTTTTTAAAATTATCCGAGCGTTTGCATCAGTTAGCGGATGCCACCGATCTCGATGCCTTGCGTGCACATGAAGAAAAACTGGGGCAGGCTTATCAAGCCCTCGCCACTAAACTTTCTAAGGCGCGCGCTAAAGCGGCTAGCTCACTGTCGGCGGCGGTTACAGCCGCCATGCAAGAACTATCGATGTCGGGCGGACGCTTTGATGTTGCGTTGAATGCCATAGAACCGGCGGCGTACGGCAACGAACAAATAGAATTTTTAGTGGCTGGACATGCGGGCACGACGCCGCGTCCGTTGGCGAAGGTGGCCTCAGGTGGTGAGTTGGCGCGTATCGCCTTGGCGATTTCAGTGATTGCCTCTAGTGCAACCAGCACGCCGACATTAATCTTTGATGAAGTCGATAGCGGTATTGGCGGCGCGGTGGCCGAAGTGGTTGGCCGTCTACTTAAACGCTTGGGGCAGGAGCGCCAGGTATTGTGCGTCACCCACTTACCGCAGGTGGCTAGCCAGGCTGGTCATCATTTTCAAGTTAGCAAAGGCTCGACATCAGACGGCCGAACGGTGTCACGGATTACCCCTTTATCAGCAGCTGAGCGCGTTGAAGAAATTGCGCGTATGCTCGGCGGCCTAGAAATTACGGCAACCACGCGCAAGCACGCGCGCGAGCTACTGGCCTCCTGAGCATAGAGAAAGGTTTTTTAATGGGCTTCAACTCAGAACCCTCATATAGCCATGGCAGTCTGAGCAAGACCGCTGTGGTACTTGCCAATTTGGGTACGCCCGACGCTCCCACGCCAGCTGCGGTGAAGGTCTATCTAAAGGAATTTTTGTGGGATCCACGGATCGTTGAGATTCCGCGTCTGCTTTGGTGGATTATTTTGAACGGGATAATTTTGCCGTTCCGCTCGCGCCAATCCGCAGAAAAATACGCATCGATTTGGACCGAGCAAGGTTCACCTTTAAAAGTACACACTGAACGGCATGCCGAAGCTTTGCAATTGGCATTGAATTCACGTGGCCACAACTTGCGTGTGGTGTATGCGATGCGTTATGGAAATCCTAGTCTGCCTAGTATCTTAGACCAGTTAAAAGGTGAAGGCTGCGATCGCATTTTGGTTTTGCCAGCGTATCCCCAATATTCGGGTACGACAACCGCATCGATATTTGATCGCGTTTTTTCGCACTACACCCAAATCCGAAATGCACCTGAACTTCGTTTCATTAAGCATTATCACGATGATGATGCGTATATCGAAGCGCTCGCTTCTACCGTGCGCGCGCATTGGGAGCAGCATGGCCGGCCAGATAAATTAGTCATGAGTTTTCATGGTGTACCGAAGCGCACTTTGCTATTGGGTGATCCCTATCACTGTGAGTGCTACAAGACAGCCCGTTTGGTAGCGACTAAATTAGGTATCAGCAAAGACGAGTATCTCGTTACTTTTCAATCGCGGTTTGGAAAAGCGGAATGGCTGCAACCGTATACCGCTCCCACGCTGGTTGAGCTGGCTCAAAAAGGAGTGGGTCGAGTGGATGTTATCTGCCCTGGATTTACGAGTGATTGCCTTGAAACGCTAGAAGAAATTTCAATCGAGGCGCGTGAAGACTTTTTGGGCGCCGGCGGTAAGGCCTTTCATTACATAGCGTGCCTAAATGAGCTTCCTCAATGGATAGATGCGATGGCAGCGATTGTTGAAAAACACACCTTGGGCTGGCCTACGGGTTCAGACCAAGAAAGCCAGCAGCGTTTGAAGAAAGATGCCGAAATAGGAAGAGCGCGCGCG
>JBEGSP010000223.1:0-3389 GCA_041179845.1 Pseudomonadota bacterium | reverse complement strand
TCATCATTGCCTTAGTGATTGGGGATCAACGTGCGGTGAGCCAAAGCGATTGGGATATGTTTAACCGAACCGGCGTGGGTCATTTGATTTCTATCTCAGGCTTACACATCACCATGATTGCAGGTTTGTTTGCTTTGCTGAGTCATTGGTTGTGGCGTCATTCATTTTTTACGCGCGCTCAATTACCGTTGCTATGTCCGGCACATAAAGTAGCAGCGTTAGCTGGGTTGTTGGCGGCGTTTAGTTATGTTGCGTTGGCCGGTTTTGGTATTCCTGCTCAGCGAACTTTACTGATGATTGCAGTGGTGACCTTATCGTTATGGCTCGATCGCATAGTCACGGTGTCACAAATGTTATTGGCGGCGTTATTGGTTGTGCTGATGTTTGATCCATGGTCGGTATTGTGGCCAGGATTTTGGCTTTCATTTGTGGCGATCGGTTGCATTTTGTTTGCCTGTGCTGGTCGAGCTGAAGAACTGCGGCAGAGCAGCGAAGCTGGAGTTAAAAAACATCTGCAGTCTGCCTGGCGCACCCAATGGGCGGTCTCGCTAGGTTTGCTTCCATTGGGCTTTGCTTGGTTTGCTCAAACCTCATTGATTAGTCCGTTGGCTAATGCGGTGGCGATTCCCGTGGTTAGTTTTGTTATCACGCCATTGTCGTTACTTGGCAGTGTTTTACCAGTCCCATTGGCGAGCAGCTTGTTGCTGGCGGCGCATGCTGTCACGGCATGGTTGGCCGAGGGTTTGGCGTGGTTATCGGCGACCAAACTAGCAGTGTGGGCAGCGCCACAACCGGATTGGTGTGTGTTTGCCTTAGCAATGATAGGCACCGTTTGGATGCTGGCGCCGCGTGGCTGGCCGTTGCGCTGGATGGGCGTACTGCTGTGGTCGCCGATGTTGCTAGCCAAACCCGCTGCGCCCGATCGGGGTTTTTGGTTAACGGCGTTTGATATCGGGCAGGGCAATGCGTTACTGGTAGAGACCGCGAATCACAGGCTAATCTATGACACGGGGCCCACGTTTTCATTGGAAGCCGATGGGGGCAGTCGCGTTTTGTTGCCTTATCTGCGAGCGCGAGGCATTCATCATCTCGATGGTGTGATGATCTCGCATAGTGATGCTGATCATTCAGGCGGCGCGCGTTCATTATGGGAGGGCGTGACCATTGATTGGTTGAGCTCGTCTTTATTTTTTGATCATCCGTTGTTAGTTAATTCGCCGCGGCATGAGCCTTGTCACGCTGGACAGCGTTGGGTTTGGGATGACGTCGAATTCGATGTGATTCATCCTCTAGCCGATCATTGGCAACATTCGACGCTGACGCCGAATGCGCGCAGCTGTACTTTGCGTATTCGTTACCGCGGGCGCACGGTACTTTTGACTGGCGATATCGAAGCGCCCCAAGAGCGGGGATTGCTAGATCGAGCGGGACAGAGTAGAGCAGATTTGAAGGCGGATGTGCTGCTGGCGCCGCATCACGGCAGTGGAACGTCTTCAACCATCGAATTCCTACAGGCAGTGCATCCGTCAGTGGCCTTGTTTCAGGTGGGCTACCGTAATCGCTACCGACATCCCAAACAAGAGATCGTGCAGCGGTATCGTGATCACGGCATTCTGCCGCTACGAACGGATCAATCCGGTGCGATTCGCATGGAGGTAGACGCAGATATCCGTTGGACTACGCATCGGTGTCAACGTCAGCGCTATTGGAGTAGTGAGCCGTGCTTACTCAAACAGTAGTTGATGTGATGTTGGTTGATAAGCGTGTGATTGCACTAGATTTATTCATTTTTATCATGCGGCTAAGCAGGCTGAAATTGTGAAGGGGGCTCCGGCGCTTTGAGGTATAATTCGAATTTCACGCTAGTGCCTTTCGGCCTATCCTGCAATGACCAAGTTTGTTTTTGTCACTGGCGGCGTCGTCTCATCCCTTGGTAAAGGGATTGCAGCAGCGTCTTTAGCCGCGATTCTTGAATCGCGCGGCCTAAAAGTCACCCTCCTCAAGTTAGACCCTTACATCAACGTTGATCCCGGAACCATGAGTCCGTTTCAGCATGGTGAGGTATTTGTCACCGACGATGGCGCGGAGACCGATCTCGATTTGGGTCATTACGAGCGTTTTATTACGGCTCGCATGAAGAAGGTCAATAATTTCACTACCGGTCAGATTTACGAATCTGTAATTCGTAAAGAGCGCCGTGGTGAGTATCTTGGCAAGACGGTTCAAGTCATTCCCCACATTACCAACGAAATCCAAGAATTTATTCATCGCGGAGCCGAAGGCTTTGACGTGGCGATCGTGGAGATAGGCGGTACGGTCGGTGATATTGAATCGCTGCCATTTCTTGAAGCTGCCAGACAGTTATCGCTGCGCGGTGGCCGTCATCACGCCGCCTTCGTTCATCTCACGCTGGTGCCGTATCTGGTTTCAGCGGGTGAGCTCAAGACTAAGCCTACTCAGCACAGTGTTCAAAAGCTGCGCGAAATTGGTATTTCGCCGGATGCATTGCTGTGTCGCGCCGACCGGCCTATTCCTGACGATGAGCGAGGTAAGATTTCCTTGTTCTCGAACGTTGAAGAAGATGCCGTGATTTCGGTATGGGATGCGGATACGATTTATAAAATTCCTCAAATGCTGCACGACCAAGGCCTAGATCGCATTGTTTGCGAAAAATTAGGTTTGTCGCCCAAGCCAGCCGATTTGTCGATGTGGAGCAAACTGGTTAATTCGCTCGAACATCCTAAGCATGAAGTGAATATCGCGATGGTCGGTAAGTATGTTGACCTGACCGAGTCCTACAAATCGCTCACCGAAGCCTTGCGTCATGCGGGTATACACACTGAATCGCGTGTGAATATCGAGTACGTGGATTCCGAAGAAATTGAAACCCATGGCGCTACCAGCTTAGCTAAATACGATGCGATATTAGTCCCAGGTGGCTTTGGTAAGCGTGGTGTAGAAGGCAAGATTGCTGCCGCCCGTTACGCCCGCGAGACTAAGGTGCCGTATCTCGGAATCTGTTTGGGTATGCAAGTAGCTTTGATTGAATATGCGCGAAATGTCGCTGGATTAAAAAACGCGAACTCGACGGAATTTGATCCCGATACTGAAAATCCCGTAGTTGCGCTCATCACTGAATGGCAAAACCATGACGGCATGGTTGAACGTCGTGACGTCAATTCCGATTTAGGTGGCACGATGCGACTGGGTGCGCAAACCTGCGCTGTTAAAGCAGGCACGCTGGCCGCTGAGATTTATGGTGCTGAGGTGACTGAACGTCATCGTCATCGCTACGAAGCAAATAACCATTACCTCGACCGCGTAGAAAAGTCAGGTTTAGTGGTGTCAGCACGTACACCGCATGAATCCTTGTGTGAAATTATGGAACT
>JBEGSP010000222.1:0-3940 GCA_041179845.1 Pseudomonadota bacterium | reverse complement strand
GCTTTCACCGTTAGAAACCACCTTTGCTATCGACCGAAAACTGACTGACCAGGGTATTCGACGCTTTGGTTTTCATGGTCTGTCCTACCAATACCTGAGTCAAATCTTGAAACAGGTCTCGCCTCGCTCAACAGGGCGAACCGTGATGGCGCACTTAGGTAATGGTGCGAGTTTGTGCGCCACGACTCAACACCAAAGTCGCGCTACGACAATGGGTTTTTCAGCCGTTGATGGATTAATGATGGGAACACGCAGCGGCGCACTTGATCCAGGGGTTTTGTTATTTTTACTAGAGCGAGGCTGGGATCACGACGCGATAGAAAAACTGATTTACAAACAAAGCGGCTTACTAGGTGTGTCTGGCGAAAGTGCGGATATGCGAGTGTTATCGAACTCGAACTCCGAAGCCGCTCGTTTTGCGATAGATTTGTTTACTCATCGAGTGGTGCGCGACATTGGCGCACTCACAGCCTGCATAGAGGGTCTGGATGTTCTAGCCTTCACCGGCGGCATCGGCGAACACGACGCGGATTTCCGATCCAAGGTCGGTCAGTCATTAGCCTATCTGGGCGTATCCATGGATAGCGCACGTAATCAACGGGCGACTGGTGAAACGGTGCAACCGATTCATTCCGACCTTAGCAGCGTTGAAGTATGGGTGATTCCAACAGATGAAGGCCGTGTGTCAGCCCAAGAAGCGATGGCACTGCTTTGAACTAAACGGTGTATTTACTATTTCAATACTGAGTGATCATTTTTCTTGATGATCACATCAAGATGCGGCTGAAATTTCGTGCGGCTTACGCCCCACCCGCTCAAGAATCGCTCAAACAACGCTTGTTCTTGCGGCGCTGCATGTCCGTCAGATAAAAGGGAATCCGCGATATTCAACAAGATACAAATCTTTTGTGCGTCATTCAGCAAATTCGCACTAGCAGAAAGATAGTCATCAAACGTCGTGGCTTTGCCGTAGACCATAGCATCGTCTAACAAACGCTCATCACCATGTAGGTTGGCGAGCAACACACCAAACTCTTCTTGTTCAATAGCGCCATCAGCTGATGTCATAAACAGCAATCCCACAGCTAAGGCAATGCGAGGATTGAGTTCTGGGGTTTTACCTTTGAAAACATCAAATAACCCCATGGTCAATCTCCTTTGCTGAGATAGTCAAAAATCAACGTTACATCATAGTAAAGATTATTTTTCAGCGAATGCCCGTTCAATCACGAAGTCACCCGGCTTACTAGTACTACCTTCATTAAAGCCGCGCTGTTCAAGCAGCGACTTTAAATCTTTCAGCATTTCTGGACTACCGCAGATCATTATCCGATCACGTTCACGATCAAAATCTTGTTCACCGATATCGGTAAAGAATTTGCCTGAGTTGATTAAATCGGTAATCCGACCCTGATTGGTAAAAGCTTCGCGTGTCACAGTAGGATAGTAGACCAGCGCATTTTTTACGATTTCGCCTAAGAATTCATGATTCGGTAATTCATTAGTCAGGTAGTCGTGGTACGCCAGCTCACTGACAATACGCACGCCATGAACTAAATAAACTCGTTCAAATTTTTCGTAGGTATCGGGATCGCGAATGATAGACAGAAAAGGAGCCAATCCCGTTCCGGTAGAAATAAGATACAAATTCTTACCCGGCAAAAGGTAATCGATCAGCAATGTGCCGGTAGGCTTTTTGCCAACGATGATCTTGTCGCCCACCTGAATATTTTGCAAAACAGAGGTCAGCGGGCCGTCGGGCACCTTAATACTTAAAAATTCCAGATGGTTTTCGTAATTGGCGCTAACAATGGAATACGCACGCAACAAGGGCTTACCATTGATTTTTAAGCCTATCATCGTGAAATGACCATTAGAAAACCGCAATGATTGGTCTCTGGTGGTAGTAAAACTAAACAAACGGTCCGTCCAGTGCTGAACTGACAAAACTTCTTCTTCAATAAACGCGCTCATACGATATTTTGGGCCACAAAAAGAACAATTTCCGTAAGCATACCAAAGAAAAACCCGCCAGCTGAAAAGGATGGCGGGTTTAGGTACTCGGAGAGTGCTGCCCGTAATCCACCGTAGATAACAAGGCTCAGGCAGTGAACACACTGTATCCCCGGGGTCGGAGATGCACAAGGAATAATTTTTTATATGGTAATGCTGAATTTAATTGCAATTCGGACGACCTGACTTAGTGTTCATCGTTGAACCACAAGCAAGGTTCTAAAGCGTAAATGTGGTGAATGTTTGCTTCCCTACATCGAACCAGTGTAAGCCGCATTGCCGATAAATTCACGTTTAGCGTCTTCGATAGGCGCAGCTAAATTCTCTTGATTACTGGATTTATTTACCAGATTTCGGAAAACCACAGGGACACCATCGAGTTTGGATCCCATATATCCCGTGCTGTATTGCTGAATTTTGGTACGAGACAAATCATGAAAGGTCAAGGTCGCCAGCTGGGTCTTTTCTATCTCGGTCTTCTCTGCTTCAGGATCAGGTACCTTTCCCGTCGTGGCAATCTGAATAGCTAGATTTTTTGCCTCCGTATCTAACTGACCGGTGCGATCTTTACCGCTCTTGCAATTGAACGTCGTACCTCCACCCATAAGAAAACTCAAGACAGCAATACGAGAAGCAATCTTATACGGATCATTACCGGCTGTTTTGTATTTGTCGCCTAGATAGATATCCGTTATTTGCTGCCCCAATTGAGTGGCCACACTGATGTTATGCTCGATCTCGGCTCGTTTATCGGGAGAGAGCTCATTTTCTAAAAGCTCAAATTGCTCTTCTAAGTAGGTATCCAACATCGATTGTTCATCAGGGCTAGATTTATCAATATCTAACATCGCATTCAATGATTCGTGATTAATCTCGGCATTAGAGTATTCAAACCCACTCACCACTTCACCGATCACCGGTAGATTAGCGAGCTTATTAAAGGCATTGATGTTGACTCCAAAGTTGAATGCAATAATCTTTGCAATCACTAGTTTTCCGTTCACAAACAAACCACCTGCATCAATTTCATTTTGTAGATCTTTCCAAGACTGCGCATGGATATCCATCATCTCTTGCTCGTTGAATCCATCCATCCCAGACTTATCGAAAATTTTCTGGCGCAGGCTATCCGGTGAAAGCAAGGAGATAGACGAAAAATTAATCGGTTTGCCTGCGGCTATGCGCTTAGCGAATTCAGGATTACGTTGAATTTCAAGAAGAAAGGTCACACGTGCACGATTTAACGCTCCTTGTCGACGGAGAAGATGCTGCAGAGGTTTGCTATTAGTCGCTATGCGCGCAAGTATTTCATCATTTTCAGCTGATTTAATCGATAAACTCTTTTTTGCTAAGCCTTGGGCTGCCGATAATTGAACACCACGACTGGCACCGCTAACGTCAATACCGTTTTGTTTGAGAATTTTTTTACCATCGCTTGTTTCAAGCAAATACTTCGTCATCACATCGATAGCTTCAGTGTGCAGAGTATTTGGCAATTTAGTTGAATCAATAGCATCTGACGCTTTTACATCAGAATCGCCTAGCTTTACTTGTGTTGGCGAATATGAATCGGCACCAACGAGATCGCGGGTCAATGCGGCCACGTCTTCAGCGGATTTCTGCTTTAGAGATTTTTTATTTATTCCATACGGATCATTCACCCCGGTTCGCGTGCCAGCAAAAACCTCTTTGCCTTCAATAGTGGCGGATGTGTGAGCGGCCATCGTTGAGTTTTTTGTTTCTTCGATACTACGCGACCGTATGCCTCCAGTTGTAACTACTTTATTTCCTTGCGCATCAATCGTATCTTCGTTTTTTAAATCATCAAAATTATCTGGCTTTAACGAGGAATTTTTAGACAAGATCTCAATCTTACTTTTATCCGTCATAACAGTCCCCTGGCAGGTAAGGTGGGTCGTAACTTTCG
>JBEGSP010000221.1:0-3996 GCA_041179845.1 Pseudomonadota bacterium | reverse complement strand
CGTAAAACTTAGGCTAGTATCAAATTGAGATTAGCTACATCTGGTCGCTACAGGCGTTATAATCAGACTTGCTGTAATCACTACAGCCAAACGCTAGGGGTCTCGGTGGTTTTGCCGAGTGAGATATACCCTTGAACCTGATCTGGGTAATGCCAGCGTAGGGAAGCGACGGTCGAGTCCTTATTCTCCTCATCGTGCTTTCTTCGCTGTTTTGAGCAAAGGAAGTCCATGAACGCCAATCCTCAATTTTTAGCTGCCACGGCCACGGTCGATGAAGCCGCCATTCAGCCCTTGCCGAATTCACGCAAGATTTATGTGTCCGGTTCGCGTCCCGATATTCGTGTGCCCATGCGTCAAATTACGCAGAGCGATACGCCCGCCTCTTTTGGCGCAGAAAAAAATCCACCGGTGTTTGTATACGACACATCAGGACCCTATACCGATCCCACCGTTAAGATAGACATACGATCTGGTTTAGCGCCTTTGCGTGCGGCTTGGATAGCCGAGCGTAACGACACCGAAGAGTTGTCGGGCCCTACCTCCGAGTACGGTACAGAACGTTTGAACGATCCTAAGCTAGCAGAGCTGCGTTTTAATTTACATCGCAAGCCACGTCGTGCCATAGCAGGTAAGAACGTCACGCAAATGCATTACGCGCGCGCTGGCATCATCACACCAGAAATGGAATACATCGCTATTCGCGAAAATCTGTGCCGCAAAGAGTACCTGGAAAATTTGAAATCCTCTGGCCCGAATGGTGCTAAGTTAGCGGAGTTAATGGGGCGGCAGCATCCTGGCCAATCGTTCGGGGCTGCAATTCCGACAGAAATCACGCCTGAATTTGTTCGCAGCGAAATTGCACGTGGTCGCGCCATCATTCCAAACAACATTAATCACCCAGAAAGCGAGCCTATGATCATTGGCCGAAATTTTCTGGTGAAGATTAATGCCAACATCGGTAATTCAGCAGTGACTTCATCGATCGGTGAAGAAGTTGAAAAAATGACCTGGTCGATACGTTGGGGTGGCGACACCGTGATGGATTTGTCGACGGGTAAACACATTCATGAAACTCGTGAATGGATCATTCGTAACTCACCGGTGCCGATTGGTACAGTGCCGATTTATCAAGCCCTAGAAAAAGTGAATGGTAAGGCGGAAGATCTAACGTGGGAAATTTTCCGCGACACATTAATCGAGCAAGCCGAGCAAGGTGTGGATTACTTCACGATTCATGCGGGTGTTTTACTGCGTTATGTGCCGCTCACAGCCAAGCGTATGACTGGTATTGTTTCGCGCGGTGGTTCAATTATGGCGAAATGGTGTTTGGCACATCACAAAGAATCCTTCTTGTATGAGCATTTCGAAGACATCTGCGAAATCATGAAAGCGTATGACGTTGCGTTTTCATTAGGTGATGGTCTGCGTCCCGGTTCTATTTATGACGCGAATGATGAAGCCCAACTAGGCGAATTAAAAACATTGGGTGAATTAACGCAGATCGCATGGAAGCATGATGTGCAAGTCATGATCGAAGGTCCCGGTCATGTGCCTATGCATATGATTAAAGAAAATATGGATTTGCAGTTAGAGCAATGTCACGAAGCGCCGTTTTATACCCTAGGCCCACTAACCACCGATATCGCGCCAGGCTACGATCACATCACGTCTGGCATTGGTGCTGCACAAATTGGCTGGTATGGCACAGCCATGTTGTGTTACGTGACACCGAAAGAACATTTGGGTTTGCCGAATAAGGTGGATGTCAAAGACGGCATCATTACTTATAAGATAGCAGCACATGCAGCCGATCTGGCCAAAGGTCATCCCAGTGCACAAATACGCGATAACGCCTTATCCAAAGCTCGTTTTGAGTTCCGCTGGGAAGATCAATTTAACCTCGGTCTCGATCCCGATAAGTCGCGTGAATTTCATGATGAAACGCTGCCTAAAGACTCCGCCAAAGTGGCGCACTTTTGCTCTATGTGCGGCCCGCATTTCTGCTCAATGAAAATCACTCAGGAAGTGCGCGACTACGCTGAAAAGCAGGGCATTACTGAAATCGAAGCCTTAAAGCAGGGTATGGAAGTCAAGGCCGTCGAGTTTGTTAAAAACGGCGCTGAGCTCTATCGCAAGCAGTGATGCACGCATCATGATTGTTATTGAGCTCAACGGCGAATCACGCTCGGTAGAAAAAGATCACTCAGTACATGACTTGATCACTGCATTGGCGTTGACTAATCAGGCATTAGCGATTGCCGTTAATCGTGAAGTCGTGCCCCGTGCGCAATGGGCGACCCATCGCTTTTCCGATGGTGACAAAGTCGATGTGGTGCGTGCCATAGGCGGTGGGTGATGTCAGTGCGTGAAGCGATGCTAAAAGAACGAGACTAAGGATTAGCCAACACTATGAATGACTCACAACATACTGGCCTGACCATCGCAGGTAAAACGTATAGTTCACGTTTACTGGTAGGCAGCGGCAAATATAAAGACTTGGAACAGACTAGGCTTGCCACCGAAGCTAGTGGTGCCGACATTATTACGGTGGCTATTCGTCGCGTAAATATTGGTCAAGATCCGAATGCACCGAGTTTGTTAGATGCTGTGCCGCCTTCGCGCTACACCATACTGCCGAATACAGCAGGCTGCTACAACGCAAAAGATGCAGTGTATACGTTGCAGTTAGCGCGTGAATTATTGAATGGCCACACGCTGGTTAAGCTCGAAGTTTTAGGTGATGAAAAAACTTTGTTTCCAAATATGCCCGAAACACTCAAAGCAGCTGAGACCTTAGTGAAAGATGGTTTTGATGTGATGGTTTACTGCAGCGACGATCCTATACAAGCAAAGATGCTGGAAGAGATAGGCTGCTGTGCGGTGATGCCATTAGCGTCGTTGATCGGTTCGGGCATGGGTATTTTGAATCCGTGGAATTTATCCTTGATCATCGAGCAAGCGATGGTACCCGTGTTAGTGGATGCCGGCGTAGGTACCGCGTCGGATGCAGCGATTGCGATGGAATTAGGTTGTGATGGGGTGTTGATGAATACCGCTATCGCTGGCGCACACGATCCTATACGTATGGCGCGCGCAATGAAGCTTGCTGTTGAAGCGGGGCGTGAGGCTTTTCTGGCGGGACGTATTCCGCGTAAATTTGCTGCATCGCCCTCGTCACCTATGGCGGGTCGCATTGCATGAAAAAAGCCTGCGTGCTTGTATTCGCCGGGCTCGATCCTAGCGGTGGAGCAGGCATACAAGCCGATATACAGGCCATTAGCGATGCGGGTGCGCATCCGCTACCCATCATCACGGCATTGACGGTGCAAGATAATCAGCGAGTGCATGCAGTGCATCCCGTTGCCACGTCGATTTTAGTTGAGCAAGTTAATGCGTTGATAGCGCACGGTACCGTTATTGATGCGATCAAAATCGGCATCGTGGGTAGCTTAGCCAATGCGCAAGCGATTGCTGATGCCATCGCCATATTAAGAAAGTTACATCCCACATTGCCCGTTGTGCTCGATCCCGTATTAGCTAGTGGTCATGGAGACGTGCTCACTAAAGGTGATGCTGTGCAGGCGATTGCGCCATTGCGCGCTCTTGCCACGATGATCGTGCCAAATTTGCCTGAGGCGCGGGCTTTGTGTGATGGGGAAGATCAACTGAAAATGCAGGCTCAGCGATTACTTCAGGATTCGCCAAACGTGATGATTAAAGGCGGTCATGGCGACAGTGAAGAGATAATTAATACATGGTTCCGCGAAGATCATCAGCATGAATGGCGCTGGCCGCGTTTATCGGGGGAATTTCATGGCTCGGGTTGCACTTTAGCGTCAGCGATTGCAGCGCGATTAGCTCAGGGCATCCCCATGGTGTCCGCCTTACAAGACGCGCAAAATTACACACAATATAGTCTTACCCATGCGTACGTCATCGCGCCGGGCCAGCAGATACCCAATCGCTTGAAGGAGATGTCATGAAAGGTCTTTATCT
>JBEGSP010000220.1:0-7580 GCA_041179845.1 Pseudomonadota bacterium | reverse complement strand
GCGCGTGAATACGGGCTACTCCTGCTGGGTCTTGTTGCGGGTGGCGCAGCACACGGAGACTAATCGCGCCGGCAAACACCATTAGCGCAGGTAATACGAATCGCTCGAAATAAACCTTAGCATTCGCCAACAGCACAAACTCATCTTCCGTACCAAGCCTCTTGATCAGCGTGAAATCAACATTCACGGCTGCGTATGAGAAAATGTTTATAGCAGTGAAGGCGAGAGCATCACGCAAAATCCGTCGGTTGTCCGACACGTCCAATGAGTCCCGATTTAACAGATATCGAAAACTGGGCCAAGCAATGGCAATGCAAATCGCCGTGCTGATTGAAAAAGCCGCAGTTAATGCACCAAAGAGCCTCGTCAAATCCGGATTCGGCCCCGAAAGTAGCCAGGTTAATGTAGGGACGAGAAAAACAACTAGCGATGAGGCAATTGTGTTGGAGAGCGAAGCTTCTAACGCACGGAGCAAGCCAAAGACCAGTGACTGCAGCATGACGCCGATACCAAACGCGCTGACGACGGCAATGAGCAGTACCTGATCCAATAGAGCAACGCCTGTTTGCACTAATATTATTGATATTAGCATGCCCGCCAGCAGCATGACTACGACTAGCTGCCTACTTAAGCGAAGTGCAGGGAGAAGTGAAGAAGAAATGATCACCGTTCGAACTGCTGCAGAATTCATTCCACCCAAGAATACTCCACCCACCATGATGCCGACACTCCACCAATAGCCGAAGTCAGAGAACGCCATCGCGTCCCTTCCCTGTGAGGCGATTGCGAACAAGATAGCAGTCAGCAGGAAGTTGGAAGCCTTGCCGATAACGAGGTTTAGCAAGTCGATGCTGCGTGCGCGCAGCGGGATAAGAGGTGACATGATGCTATCTGTGGAGGATCTGTGCCGAAACTTAGGCAGACTGCAAATTTCTACTACCAAATAATTAGGCAGTTGGGCGACGGTGATGAGCGCGTTCTAGGACGAAACAGGCAAGGAGCACTACTGAATACATATGGATCCCGCCAGCCGAGTTGACGAAACTGACAGCAGCGAAAGGCACAGCATAAGCGTAGAGCCCGCTTTCGCCACGGCTCATGGTCAAAGCTAGCCAACCGAAAAACACCAATCCGCCTATCAGCCCGAAGGATGACAATAAAAAGGGAAGCAAGCCGAAGTCGAGGATAGTATCAATCTCCTTGAGCATAAGCTGTGCATGTACTCCTAAGCCATATCCAAACCACAAGTGGTAGCTTTGCTGCAAGTGCTCAAGCATCAGCAGCACAGATGTGAATCGAAAGAGCCCACCTCCGGCAATATTTTCGCCACTACCGACTATTTCGATCGCAACGTCTAATATGCTGAGTGCTTGGAGCGCGCGCTCTCCAAAACCGCGATACAGTAAGTTATCTTGCAGGCTAATGGCTATTGAGCTGTGGAGGGCGTTGCGCGCCGCTTCAGAAATTTCATGGGCAAAGAGAGGGATTCCGACGAATGCCATCGGTAACAGACACAGCACCACTAGGGTAATTGTGCGCCGCAGTCTCCGACTCGAAGCATGACGCCGAGCGAGTCCGAAAAAAAGGCCCACTACAAATCCGATCAAGCCTATAACAGAATAAGCCATAAGAACAACCGCAACAGCCAACGCAAGCCGCCACCAACGCCCCTGCCAGGCTGCAAGACCGACGTAGCCAGCAACAAGACAGCCAATGCCTGACGGCTCGCTCAATAGACCTTGCGCGCGCGGCTCGCCGTTACTTATCAATATCTGGAACGGGAAGCCCGACAACTGGTAGACAGCATATGTCAGCGCGACGACTAAAAAGGTTGCGTTTGTAAACTGAACTAGTCGCCGCAGCAACTCATCTGGCGTTGTCAATCCTGACATAGCGAGACAAGCGAACAACCAAAGCAACTGGCGCCCAATTGACGCCAAACCCAATTCAGAACCGGGGGGCTGTTCTACCACAAGCATCATCGCATGACCAGCGCTTAAAGCGGCGATCATCATCCATCGCTGCAATGTATAACTCGATTGCTCTGACGTGATCGGCGATGCAATATACCTAAGTACGATGGACAAGTGGCAGATGTAGCCAAGTGCCGTCAGAGAGATGCCCGCGAGCTCATCGTAGGACAACGCTTCACCACCGATGAATATCCTCTGTACGAAAGTCGGCGCGAGAAAAACGACTGTCCAAATAGGCGAATTTCTAACGATGCGCATCAAGCTTCCTAGACGGCTTGGGCAACAACTAACGCATTCCAAGTATCGTCGGACAAGTGGGCGTCAAGCGAAGGGAAGGCGCTCATTGACTTCAGCGCGAAGCCGGCACTAGCCAACAACAGTTCAAACTCCATCGGAAAGAAATACCGCATCCGGTGTACTTCGCTAGCCTCGTGAGCGATTCGCTTACCTTCAAGCTGCCAGAGGCGAAAGGTGACCTCAGCCAAGTGCCGACGAGTGTCAAGCGCCGTGCTCGCTGCTCGCAGCAACCGACTCCCAGAGGCAGTCTCGACTTCGCGGAAACGGTCGCTCGGCCGCGTGGTCAGCACTGAAGGGCCATACCAGAAATCGCAAACAAACAACGCACCTGGCGCAAGTTGTGCTCTTACATTTCGTAGGGTAGCCTGCACATCATCGTTACTAGTCAGATAGCCGATGACAGCGAACATCATGATCGCAATGTCGTGCGTAGAGCCTGTATCAAAGTTGCGTGCATCACCGTGTACAAAGCGTGGCTGAAGATTAACATCGAGCAACCGCGCCTTAGCCTTGGCCGCATCGAGCATTTCAGCTGAGAGGTCTACGCCAGTGACTTGGTATCCACGCTTTGATAACTCAAACGCGTGGCCGCCTGTGCCGCAGCCGATATCCAGTAGTTTCACAGGGGGGCGGACGGCGTAACGATTTACTGCTTCGTCAATCAAGTCACACTCTGCTGAATAGCTTTTGTCCGAATACATCGAGTCGTACTGGCTTGCGTAAAGGGAAGTAAAGACACTCATTTAGGATTCCGTAGTTTAGTTTTAGTTCAATGCCTGTCGAACAGCTTGACTAACGACATCGATCTGCTCGAGAGTTAGTGCTAATCCAGATGGCACATACAGGCCGCGACGCGCAATTCGCTCACTCACCGGGTGATGTTCGTCCTTAAATAAACCCATGTCGTGGAACACTGGTTGCTCGTGCATGCCAAGAAAAAATGGCCGCGTCTCGACACCAAGCACCTTAAGACGGCGTGCGAATTCAGTCGCATCGAATGAGAGGTCGTCGGCTAGGACGATTCCATAGACCCAGAACACACTACGCGCCCATGGAAGCTCTATCGGCAACTGCAACTGATGCAAATCTGACAACCGCTGCTTGTACTCGTTAGCCGCCCAACGTTTGCGGTCAACAATTGACTCAATGCGTGTAACTTGCCCAACGCCCAGAGCAGCCTGCATGTTGGTCAGCCTGAACTGGTAGCCATGTCCAGTGTGAAGAAACCTTCGGTCAGTACGGAAACACAGGTTCCGCAGGCTGCGCGAACGCACTGCTAGCTCTGGGTCGTTGGTGATCACCATGCCACCCTCACCAGTAGTAATTAGTTTATTGGCAAAGAAGCTGAATGTGGCTATGTGGCCGATACCGCCACACTTATTCCAAGTCGCCTGAAACGTCCCACGCTTACTCTGGTAAAGGGCGCCATGAACTTCGGCAGCGTCCTCGATGACGAATAGGCTATGACGGTGAGCTAAAGCCATAATTGGATCCATGTCGACCGGGTGTCCATACATGTGGACCACCATGATCGCCTTGGTGCGAGGTGTGATCGCAGCCTCGACCTGCTCAATCGACATGCAGAACGTGTTCGGATCACAGTCAACTAGCACAGGGATACCGCCAGCACGAACCACAGCTGATGCACAGGAGATGATCGTGAAGGTAGGCATTATCACCTCGTCACCACGGCTAATTCCAACAGCCTCCACTGCGACCTGTAGCGCAGTAGTACCGTTTGAGACGGCGATGCCGTACTTCACTCCGCAGTAAGCGGCCCAGCGCTCCTCAAACTCATCAACGTAACGTCCTGCAGAGGAAATCCAGCCCGTACGAAAAGTATCTTGCAGTGCAAGGAAGTCCTCTTCAGCCAGCATGGGTTCATTTACAGGGATCATAGTGTTTACCTATCTTTTGTTGTTAGTTCCGACGCGCTAGGAACTTATCAGCACGGGTGACGAAAAATCGGTCAATTGGGTCTATAAAAAAGTAAGAAATTACCCAAGTTAACGGAACGGCTATAAAAATATTTAGTGCCAATGCAAACCAAAAAATTATCTCTATTTCATATGCGGATGCAAGCACGTACCAAGCTTTCAGAAGAACCATATGAATAAAAAAGATCGCATAGCTTTGTTTTCCAAAGTTTGCTATTATTTTCGATATAACTTTAGGAAAATATAGAGGAATTGATCCAGATGAAAAAAGTAATATTGCAAAGAGAATTGCATATATGTGCGAGTCACCGAGGGGCTTAGTTTCACCCTTTACAAAACCTAGAGCCAGCAACAATGCCACAGCAACTAAAGATGTATCCCATTGAGAAAATTGCCTCTTAAACCCTGGGTTATTTTTTATCCTTTGCACTGAAACACCCAATAAAAAACAGGGAAATTGAGCAAAGAAGGCATAGTGTGAGTAGCCTGAATGGTGACGCCCAATAAGCACGATACATACTATTGCCAAGCCAATCGATATTATATACGTCTTAAACACAGACAAGGACGTTTTAATAAATTTATATGGAATAAAAGCAAAAAACAAATAAAAATATACCTCTATTACTATCGACCAACTTCCATCCAAAAGAGTGTGCAATTGCGCGGGGACAAAACCTTGCAAAAATACCAAATGCAACAAATAGTTACTTATAGTTAATGCTTCGGTCGTCACTGAGTTCCGCAAGGGGGGAACATCTGGTGCAAGCCAGCTTGTGACCAAGAACAATCCGATGTGGACGTGCATAAAGAGAAGATATAGCGGAGTCAACTTCGCAAACCGGCGTATCAAAAAACCTCGAACACCCTCACCCTTAGCAACACATCGATCCATACTCTGAGCGACTAGATAGCCACTCAAAACAAAGAACAACTGAACTCCAGTACTGAACCTTAGTACGAAATGCATTAGCCATGGATAATCGTCCAAGCCTTTAGTCAAAACTCCAGCATGCAAAATTAATATGGCAATAATTGCAATGCCACGCAGGATGTCTATTTCTTGGTTACGACAATATAGCATTAATCAACAAGACAAATGATTCGATAATTATTTGTACTTTTATCAAAATCGCTCTTTATCTGCTATGCCACCATAGGGGCCCTGCTTAACTTCAAATAAAATAGTATCTTCGCGCATCCGGAAGCCGTGTCCTCCACCCAAGAGCAATACGATATCACCAAGATGGAGTTCGTGCGCTGACAAAAAACTTTTATTTCGGTCGTAAATGTCCAGCACGCAGGATCCCTTCCGAACAACTATACACTCGGTCGTACCATGGACTTCACGGACTACAGGCAAATGCAAGTGGGGTTGAATTGATTGGCCAGAAGCATAAACGATCATCCCCATTTGTTGGCCAAAGTCATCAGGAGTCAAGAACTGCGTCTTTTCGGGTATCCATCCTGCCCGCACAATGTATGCAAGGGGCAGGTCTCCATCCTTAATGATCTGCACTGGTTCCATAATGCAATCCATTAGTAAAGCGACTTGCGTCTTGCATAAGAAGCGCGGAGTTCACCTTCAGCCTCTTCCAAATCGGCATCGACCATTTCTTCGACAAGTTGCTCGAAGCTGACTTTTGGGGACCAACCGAGTTTTTGTCTCGCCTTACTGGCATCACCTAGAAGAGTTTCAACTTCTGTAGGACGAAAGTAGCCTGGGTCAACCAACACAATGCATCGACCATCGGGTAAGTATCCCCTCTCATCAACACCCTTACCGACCCATTCGATCGTCATGCCAAGTCGACGGCCCGCCAACGTAACAAAATCACGCACACTCACTTGCTGGCCTGTCGCAATGACAAAATCTTCTGGATGCTCCTGTTGAAGCATCAGCCATTGCATCTCGACATAGTCTTTAGCATGTCCCCAGTCGCGCTTTGCTTCCAAATTGCCGAGGAAAAGTGATTTCTGTGTACCAAGTTTGATTCTTGATAATGCCCGCGTGATTTTTCGAGTAACAAAGGTTTCGCCTCGAATTGGACTCTCGTGATTAAATAAGACCCCATTGCAAGCATACATTCCGTAGGCTTCGCGATAATTCACAGTTATCCAATAGCCATATAGTTTAGCCACCGCATAAGGGGAACGCGGGTAAAATGGGGTTGTCTCCTTTTGGGGAATTTCTTGAACCAGCCCGTAAAGTTCAGAAGTTGATGCTTGATAAAACCGAGAGGTTTTAGAGAGCCCAGTAATCCGAAGCGCCTCAAGTAATCGCAGTACGCCAACGGCATCAGAGTTGGCTGTATATTCCGGCTCTTCAAATGAGACCGCAACGTGACTTTGGGCAGCAAGATTGTATACTTCGTCCGGTTTGGACTGCTCGACAACGCGCAGCAAGCTACTTGAGTCAGTCATATCACCATAATGCAAAATCAATCGACCATCATGCTCATGTGGATCAGTATACAAATGATCAATTCGATCAGTATTGAATAGTGAAGTTCTGCGGCGTATGCCATGCACCTCGTAGCCTTTTCGAATCAAAAATTCAGCCAGATAGGCCCCATCTTGACCGGTTACACCAGTAATAAGTGCTCTTTTCATAATTTTCCTTTTTTATTTTTAGCTAAATACTCCACACGCATCAATAATAGTTTTATTTTCAAATCTTCTAAAGTCAATATAGGAAAATTGTTCGTGCGCTACTAAGATTACAACAATGTCAGCTTTTTCTAAAGCCTCTGCAACATCAATTAGCCTAGCTTTTCCAGTCAATTCTTCGGGTAATTCGGATATATTTGGCTCAACAACCATTAATGACCCGCTGGCTTCATTTGCAATTTGAGTAACAATTGCTAAGGATGGACTTTCACGCAGATCATCAATATTTGCTTTGAATGTAAGCCCAAGACAAGCAATATTTAACTCCTTATCGGATTGATTGGGCCTCTGGTCACTAACAGTTTTTATTGCTTTCTTAACTTTTTCGATTATCCAATTAGGCTTTCCATCGTTAACCTCCCTAGCAGTTTTAATTATTCTAGCCTCCTCTGGGTTAGAGCTAACAATAAACCAAGGATCAACAGCAATACAATGCCCGCCAACGCCTGGACCTGGCTGCAATATTTTGACCCTAGGGTGACGATTTGCCAATGCAATCAATTCCCAAACATCAATTCCTTGCTTGTCGCAAATAATAGAAAGTTCGTTCGCAAAGGCGATATTTACATCCCTAAAACTGTTTTCAGTTAGCTTACACATCTCAGCTGTGCGAGCGTTTGTAATGACACAATCCCCTCGAACAAAAATTTTATAGAGATTTACTGCATCCTCGGAGCATTTTGGTGTTAGGCCACCAATGACT
>JBEGSP010000219.1:0-4029 GCA_041179845.1 Pseudomonadota bacterium | reverse complement strand
GCCCACCCTCGGGTAAAATGATGCACTTGAACTTCACAGTGCCGTCTATGTCTTATCAGGTTCTCGCCCGCAAATACCGTCCCAAAAATTTCGACAGCCTAGTTGGGCAGGATCACGTGGTACGCGCGCTTACCCATGCCCTTGAAAACAAGCGTTTGCATCACGCCTATCTATTTACGGGTACCCGCGGTGTAGGTAAGACCACGCTCTCACGTATTCTCGCCAAGTCGCTCAATTGTCAGGGCGGCGATGGACAAGGCGATATCACGGCTCATCCCTGTGGCTTGTGCGATGCCTGCACCTCGATTGATGCCGGTCGCTTTGTTGATTACATCGAAATGGATGCCGCGTCCAACCGTGGCGTCGATGAAATGGCGCAGCTGCTTGAGCAAGCTATTTACGCGCCATCCAATGCACGCTTCAAGGTCTACATGATCGATGAAGTTCATATGCTCACCAGCCATGCATTCAATGCGATGCTCAAGACGCTGGAAGAACCGCCTGAGCATGTGAAGTTCATATTAGCGACCACTGATCCGCAAAAAATTCCTGTGACCGTGTTGTCACGCTGCCTACAATTTAATCTCAAACAAATGCCGCCCGGGCATATTGTTTCGCATCTAGAAAATATTCTTGCAGAAGAGCAGATCACTTTCGATACGCCCGCTTTACGTTTGTTAGCACAAGGCGCGCAAGGTTCTATGCGCGATGCTTTGTCATTAACTGATCAAGCGATTGCTTATTCGGCGGGTAAGGTCACGCTCGAAGCAGTACAAGGCATGTTGGGTGCTTTAGATCACACGTATTTAGTCAGACTGATGGATGCATTGGCCGCTCAAGACGGTGCAGCATTACTTGCAGTGGCTGATGATATGGCCGCACGCAGTCTTTCATGGAGCGCTGCGCTACAAGATTTAGGCACGCTATTAAATCGCATCGCGATTGCACAAGCAGTCCCTGCGGCGTTACCGGATGATTTGCCTGAACTGGAAGATATACAGCGCTTAGCGGCACAGTTCTCAGCAGAAGACGTACAACTGTTTTACCAAATTGTCGTTCATGGACGTCAGGAACTGGGACTCGCGCCGGATGAATACGCGGGCTTCACCATGACCTTGCTGCGCATGCTGGCATTTATGCCGCTGCATTCAAGCGGTGATCACAAAACTCAGTCTACGCCTGCTTCAGCAAAACCCGTTGCCGCACTAGCAAAAACATCGACTGCTGCAAAAGCTTCAATTCCAGCTGCAGTAACAGCCGTAGCCTCAAAAATAAACGAAAGTTCAGCCCCTGCTGCTAAAGCGCCCAGCCCTGCGATGGCAGCTCTGGCTGCAGCACGCAGTGGAAAATCATCTAAGCCAACCGGTGAGCTTGCAGCGGATTCCGGGACTCCACCGTTTCCAGTAAATTCGGCATCGACTACGTCCTCAACTACACCGTCTCAAAAAAAAACTGAACTGAATTCAGCGTCGGCACAAGCGATTGTGAATGATGCTGTTGAGCAGGGTGCCGCTTCAATAAATACTTCCGCGTCATCATCGGCATCATCGTCGATGACAGCCGCATCAGCTACATCAGCCACAACAACGATTGATTGGCCTGTAGTGGTAAAAAAGCTCGAACTGCGCGGCGTTGCTCAACAATTAGCCACGCAAAGTGAATTACTCAGCGTGCATGAAGACGATGTCGTCATAAAAATTGAATTACGCATCCCTGTCGATACCTTACTCTCGGCCGGAAGTGTTGAAAAGCTTGCGACGGCATTGACGGGCTATCTGAATAAAAAAGTATCGATTACGACGGAGATCGGCGTAGTGCGTCAGACCGCGCACGCGGCCAGTCTGGCTGAGCAAGCAGAGCGGTTGCAGCAAGCCGAGCAAACGCTAGAAAGCGATCCTTTTGTACAAACTTTAAAGCGTGAATTCGGAGCGACGATAGTACCCGGATCTGTGCGACCGATTTGATTTGATTAACTGAGGAGTTCACCATGATGAAGGGCCAACTTGCCGGTCTGATGAAACAGGCGCAGGCCATGCAAGACAACATGAAAAAGATGCAGGACCAACTCGCCACGATTGAAGTCGAAGGTCAGGCCGGCGCAGGTATGGTTAAAGTGTTGATGACATGTAAAAACGATGTCAAGCGCGTCTCGATCGACCCTTCACTATTGGGTGAAGATAAAGACATGTTGGAAGATTTAGTTGCAGCGGCATTTAATGATGCTGTTCGCAAAGCCGAAGCAACAACCAATGAAAAAATGTCGGGCATGACGGCTGGTTTGCCGCTGCCCCCAGGTTTTAAGCTGCCGTTCTAATAGCGCTAGCGAGTGAAGACTTCTTCTAGCCTAGATTTTTTGAGTGATGCATTGCGTCGCTTGCCCGGTGTTGGGCCAAAATCTGCACAAAGAATTGCTTACCACCTCATGCAACATGATCGTGAGGGAGCAGCGCAGCTCGCACGCGCATTAACTCAAGCAGTTGATCGCGTTCAGCACTGCGCACTTTGTAATACCTTTACTGAAAGCGACGTGTGCGAAACCTGTCTGGATGCAGAGCGCGATGCTGGTTTGTTGTGTGTTGTTGAGACACCCGCAGATCAATTGATGATTGAACAAACCATGACGTACAAAGGTTTGTATTTTGTATTGATGGGTCGTCTGTCACCGCTCGATGGTATTGGCCCAAAAGATTTGCACCTTGATAGGTTGGTTAGTCGCGCGACGGATGGTGTCGTGACGGAAGTCGTACTAGCCACAAACTTTACCAATGAAGGTGAAGCAACCGCACATTACATTAGCGAGACCTTAAAACAACGCGGGCTCAGCGTTAGCCGCATCGCGCGTGGTGTGCCCGTGGGTGGTGAACTGGAGTATGTCGATGCAGGAACCATTGCACGCGCCATGCTAGACAGGCGCAGCACCTAGAATAACTATCTTCAACCATTTTTTTCCGAGCTTATGATGAATAAAAAAAATAAAGAATCGGCTTCGGTAGGCCCAATGGCAGGAATCAAAGTACTCGAGTTGGGTACCTTAATCGCAGGTCCTTTTTGTGCACGTATGTTGGCTGAGTTTGGTGCGGAGGTCATTAAGATCGAAGCGCCAGGTGAGGGCGATCCGATTCGTAAATGGCGTGTGCTCAAGGATGGAAATTCACTCTGGTGGTATGTGCAGAGTCGAAATAAAAAAAGTATTACCCTCAACATGAAAGATAAGCGTGCACAAGAAATCGCACGTCGTTTGGCGCTGGATGCCGACATCATTATTGAAAATTATCGACCTGGCGTGCTTGAGAAATGGAATCTCGGCTTCGATCAATTAAAAGCGATAAATCCGGCTGCGATCATGGTCCGTTTGTCGGGTTATGGGCAGACAGGGCCATTGCGTGATGCGCCGGGTTTTGGCGCGATTGGTGAATCCATGGGTGGATTACGCTACGTGTCAGGTCATCCTGATCGGCCGCCGGTTCGTATTGGTATTTCTATCGGCGATTCGGTCGCTTCTTTGCATGGTGCTATAGGCGCGTTGATGGCCTTACGTCATCGCGATGCAACCGGTGGTCGCTGGAATGGAAAATCCGGTGCAGAGTGTGTAGCAGGTCAAGGACAGATGGTCGATGTCGCTTTGTATGAAGCTGTATTTAACATGATGGAATCGCTGGTGCCCGAATACGATCACGCAGGTGTGGTGCGTGAGCGCACCGGTGGTGCGTTACCTGGGATTGTGCCGTCGAATACCTACACCACGGGCGATGGTGAAAACATTGTGATTGCTGGGAATGGCGATGCGATCTTTAAGCGACTCATGACCGCGATTGGGCGACACGATATGGCTGATGATCCCGCGTTGGCCAACAATGCGGGTCGAGTGCCTGCCACGCAAGCCATTGATGAGGCGATTCAGTCCTGGTGTTCTACGCAGACGATTGATGCTGCATTAGCGGTACTTCAAGGGGCTGATGTACCTGTATCGAAAATTTATTCAGTACGCGACATGATGCAAGATCCGCAGTTTCTTGCGCGGCAGATGTT
>JBEGSP010000218.1:0-3881 GCA_041179845.1 Pseudomonadota bacterium | reverse complement strand
TTTCATTTCAGGTAGAGCGCGCCAGCGATCAAGGCCTGAGCTTTCTGTATCGGTCATCAGAATGGCATCCGGATTAGCTTTAGCTACAGCTTCTGTGCTGACTGACGGCGTAAGTGGTACTAATTTCCCAAAAATGTTCACTGCGCCACACAGCCGAAAAATTTCTGCAACCAGGTGCTTGTCATTCAGCGTCATCAACGGGGATGGCCAGATCTGATAAAAAATACTAATTGTTTTTTTGCCGGCATAGCGCTGCTTCAATCTTTCATGATTTTCACGAAATGTTTTTACGGCATTAGTTCCGTCACTCGCACCTGTTAATTTTGCAAAGCGCTCAATCGACGTTGCAATATCATCAAAACTGCGTGGCTCGCTCTCAAAAATAGTCAGTCCTAATTTTTTGAGGCGTTTGATTTGGTGTGTATTGCTACCACTTTTCCAGGCAATTATGAGGTCAGGTTTTAAATCAATAATGCGCTCGAGATCCAAACGGTTGCCGTCAGCGACGATGGGTAATTTTTTTGCCACGGCTGGATAATCACTCCACGCTGAAACACCCACTACAGTATGGCCCGCACCAGCAGCGAAAAGTAATTCGGTAATGTGGGGAGCGAGACTAACGACACGTTTTGCGGCAGTGTTTAGTCTTACGGTATGCGCACCATCATCCACTACAGTGATTTGTGAGTGCGCTGGATTTATGAAGATGAGTAGCGAAATTAAGCTCAATACTAAGTTCGAAATTAAGCTCGAAACAAAGCTGAGCCCAAAGCGATTTTTCCAGCGACTAGCGTGAATCATATTTCGAGGTTGTCGATCAGTCGCGTAGCTCCCAACTTTGCAGCGGTGAGTACGATTAGCGGCTCATTCTGTGCAAGATCATCATCGGTAGGCGGTTGCAGATTAATGCGTTTTCTGATCGATACGTAGTCTGGATTCCAGCCGCGTGAAGCTAGTCGTTGCATCGATTTTTTTTCCAGCATCGATATATCCAGATTGCCATCGCGTACAGCCTGGGCTACCGCCTGTAATTCTGCATACAGAGTCGGCGCTTCAATACGCTCGGATTCAGAGAGATAGGTGTTACGCGATGATAGAGCGAGTCCATCGTCGGCGCGCCAGGTTTCTGCGGCTATGATCTCAGTGGGTAGAGCGAACTGGCGCGTCATATTCCGGATGATCATCAGCTGTTGATAATCTTTTTTACCAAAAACTGCAACGCTAGGCTGTACGCAAGAAAATAATTTCAGCACAACGGTTGTTACGCCATTGAAAAATCCAGGGCGAAATTCACCTTCGAGAATATTGCCCAGGTCAGAAGGAGGCTGCACGCGAAACTCTTGTGGCTCGGGATATAAATCCCGCTCGGTCGGCGCAAATAAAACATAGACGCCTTCTTTTTCTAATTTTTCTATATCGTCAGCAAAAGTTCGGGGATATTTTTCAAAATCTTCATTCGGACCGAACTGCAGTCGGTTAACGAAAATTGATGCCACCACCGGATCACCATGTCTACGTGCTAAACGCATCAATGATAAGTGGCCTTCATGCAAATTGCCCATCGTGGGAACAAATGCCGTGCGCAGCTGACCACGTAATTGGTCGCGCAGCTCATCGATGGAAGAGATGATTTTCATGTAAATAAATAAATTTCAGGTGCTGAGATAAATCACGTCGGTATGTTAGGTTCATACCGTTGATAAGAAAATGAGAATATTGCTGTAGCGCTGGCTAGAAAAGATGTTCTCTACGTAGGTGAGTAAGACAGTCTGACGTAGATGGGCGCAAAGGCTTCAGCTTGCGTGATTTCGATTAAGGTTTCTTTCGCTAGCTCTAGCAGAGCAATAAAGTTAACCACGATAACCGGAACACCGCGGGTTGGGTCAAACAGTTCATGAAACTCGACGAATTTTGCTGATTGCAATAGACGTAATATCGAGCTCATGTGTTCGCGTACCGATAGTTCTTCGCGCGAGATAGTATGACGTGCCGTCAGTTTGGCGCGACGCAGTAAATCATTCCATGCTGTTTGCAGATCGACGACATTCACATCAGGGAAGCGCGTCACCACCGTTTGATCGACATAAATTTGTGTGCGTACAAAATCACGACCTACTTGCGGTAGGGTGTCGAGTTCAAATGCGGCTAATTTCATTTGTTCGTATTCAAGCAGGCGACGAACCAGTTCAGCGCGCGGATCTAAGACTTCTTCATCGCCTTCTACCTTTTTCATTGGTAGCAACATGCGTGATTTAATTTCAATCAGCATCGCGGCCATTAGCAAATAATCGGCGGCGAGTTCTAGATTACGTTGTCTGATTTGTTCGATGTAATCCAGATATTGCAGGGTCACTTGGGCCAGCGGAATATCCAGAATATTGAAGTTTTGCTTACGGATTAAATACAGCAAGAGGTCAAGTGGCCCTTCGAAGGCCTCTAAAAAAACTTCGAGCGCATCGGGAGGGATATATAAATCATTGGGCAGCTTAAACAGAGGCTCGCCATATAGCTTGGCAAAAGCGACCCCATCGATCACATCGGGGGTACTGTCGACAGTGGTTTCAGTAGCGGTATTCACTCGTTACGCCTGCTTAATGATTTTGATACACGTAGGCTTGTTGCTTAACGCGTGATTCTTGCGTTCTGCGCTGGCTGTCCAGATCGATCGGTTCTTTGTCCCATAAACGGGCACGACCCGCGTGCTGACCTTCTTCGATCGCCGGATCGTGGGTTTTCATTTCGGCCAAAAACTGAGTAAATTCAGAGACATAGCCGTTTTTTTTCTTGAACAGATTCATGGAGTCACCCGCGTGTTGCAGAGGGGGCGTATTTTACCCCGCGGCGGACGTTTTTCACCGAATTCGCATACCGGGCTGCGCGCCGGGCCAAGGCTCAAGAATATAAAGACCAGGATTCGCTTTTTCATCCTTAGCTGAGGCGGCGAGCACCATGCCCTCAGAGATACCGAATTTCATCTTGCGCGGTGCTAGATTGGCAACCATCACCGTCAACTTGCCCTTCAAGTCTTCTGGTTTATAAGCGGACTTAATACCGGAGAACACGTTGCGGAATCGGCCTTCGCCCACATCCAGTGTTAAGCGCAGTAGTTTGTCTGAGCCTTCGACTACTTCGCAGTCAACAATCTTTGCAACGCGTAAATCAACCTTAGCAAAATCGTCAATCGTGATTTCAGAGGACAGTGCTTCAATGCCTGTTGCGGCTGCTGCTGCAGATGCATCAGCAGTAGGTACAGCATCAGCGGAGGGTTCGAATAATTTATCTAACATGGCTGCCTCTACGCGCGTCATTAAATGTGAATACGGTTTGATTGCATGCTGATCAGGCATTGCATGTGAAACATCCGACCACGTTAGTGGATCGAGATTCATCATGTGTTCAACCTGCAGTGCCAATGAGGGCAAAACAGGTTTGAGATAAATGGTGAGAATACGGAAAGCTTCCAGCAAGCGACTACATACTTCCTGAAGCTTGGCATTGTTAGCCGTATCTTTCGCTAATTCCCATGGTTTGTTGGCATCGACATAGGCGTTGACGTTGTCAGCCTGTTCCATCACTGTACGTAATGCTTTGCCGTACTCGCGTGATTCGTAAAGTGCAGCGATCTCAGGGCCAGCAGCGCGCAAAGCAGAAAGAAAGCTATCGCTATCGGTCGCCCAAGTCATGCCCAGTTTGCCATCGAATTTTTTAGCGATGAACCCGGCGGCACGGCTAGCGATGTTGATATATTTACCAATCAAATCGCTATTCACGCGTGCAATGAAATCTTCGGGGTTGAAGTCCACATCTTCGACATGCGAATTCAGCTTGGCCGCAATGTAGTAGCGTAGCCATTCGGGGTTCATACCCACATCGAGATAACG
>JBEGSP010000217.1:0-8097 GCA_041179845.1 Pseudomonadota bacterium | reverse complement strand
GCGATGGCGCTCATCGATCCTTGGGCGAGAAATATCGCAAGACCATAGAAATCACTGTGGTACCTGACAAGGACTAGCTGACTATATGAGAGCTGGCGAACAATGAATCTGATCGTCCAGGCTATCGTCGGTTATGTCGGCTTGCTAGGCATCGCTTGGCTGATCTGCAAAGACAAGTCACACATTCAATGGCGCACCGTGATTTGTGGTGCACTACTGCAGTGGGTGTTAGCGCTCCTAATTCTTAAACTTCCTGCTGCACAAACGCTGTTCGCTTCATTTAATCAGCTTATGCTCTCGATTGAGCAAGCGACCCGTGAAGGTACCTCACTCGTATTCGGCTATCTGGGGGGTGCCGCTCCGCCTTTCACCGTGAACGCTGGCAGCTCAACATTCATACTTGCCTTTCAGGCGTTACCCATCGTGCTTGTTATGAGCGCTCTATCCGCTTTGCTGTTTTATTGGCGAGTGCTGCCTTGGCTGGTGTCGCACATGAGCACACTCCTTGAACGCGTGCTGGGCGTAGGCGGCGCTGTTAGCTTATCGACCGCTGCGAATGTTTTTCTGGGCATGGTAGAGGCGCCGCTGGTGGTCAAGCCCTACCTTGAGAAAGTCTCACGCGGCGAAATGTTCGTGATCCTGACCGCCGGTATGGCTGGCGTAGCAGGCAGCGTGATGGGGCTGTACGCCGCCATCCTTGGCCCTCTGGTGCCGAATGCACTGGGTCACATACTGGCGGCCTCGTTCATTAGTGCACCTGCGGCCATCATGTTCGCTAGCTTGATGATTCCTCATCAGGGCCATGCCACCGGCAGCGAGCAGATCGATATTGAAGCCGACTATAGCGCCATGTCGGCTGTCTACCGAGGCACTGCCGAAGGCCTGCAGCTACTTTTAAATATCATTGCCTGCTTGATTGTCGCGGTGGCACTGCTATCCATCATGAATCAACTGTTAGCTTGGCTACCGCATGAAGGTACAGCTTGGTCATTGCAACGCATTTTAGGGGTCGTATTAATGCCGATTGCGTGGTTAGCAGGCATTCCATGGGCTGAGGCTGGCACTGCCGGTGCCCTACTAGGCACTAAAACGATTTTGAATGAATTAGTGGCTTTTATTGATCTGGCCAAACTGCCTGATGAAAGTTTGTCTCAACGTAGTCGCCTAATCATGACCTACGCCTTATGCGGTTTTGCCAATATCGGCAGCCTAGGCATCATGATCGGCGGGCTAACCACCATGATCCCCAGCCGTCGGCAAGATATTCTCGAACTCGCACCCAAGACCCTACTCTCAGGAACTCTGGCCACGCTCTCCTGCGGCGCGGTGGTGGGTTTCATCGACCTGCTCAGTCATTCCTAAAAAATATTGTCCTCGTGTAAAGAACCTCACTTTCCCTAAGCGAGTCGGCCAGAATTGACTCAGGTCAATCTTTTTCTGCAGGGCAAATGATAAAAGTACGGCATGCGTTGATCGGTGCTGCCATTTAAGCGCGCCGCATCACTCGCCCGATTGACTCTATTACGTGAGAAATGCTGATGAATACTGTTGCCGACCCCATTCCCGCCGTCGAACTCCATCAACTGGACGTGCCTGCCAAGATGCCTGTGTTCTGGTGCAGCCTGAACCACTTCCCAGAAGAATTACGTCTTGCCAGAGAAGCGATTGATGATGTGCGCGCTGTCCATCCCGACAGCACTCCGTCGAATGTACAAGCGGTGTACATGAGCCCATGGAAAAGCCATCTGATTAGCCCAAAATTCAACCCCTTGATTGATACCGTGGCGGCCATTTCCAAGCGCGTGTCACGTGAATTTTTACGTGCCGATCTACCAGCACTCAACATGGATTTAAAAGCGACCGACTGTTGGGGTGTGATCTATGAGCATTCTGACCAAACGCTGTTGCATCATCACTTTCCCTCCGATTTAGTCGCTGTGGTTTATCTGGAAGCAAATGAAAACTGCGCGCCTATCGTGTTTGCCAATTCCATCATGGTTAAACCAGTGCCTGGAACACTAGTTATTTTCCCCGGAATTTTGGAACATCACGTACCTGAAAATTTCGATAAGCGCGTGATCGTCGCGATTAACTATCAAAAATTTCCAAGCTTTTAATTCAAGCTTTTAAGTAAGCGTCTAAACGTATAAAGCTGGGAGAAATAAAAAACCCGCTAAGTCTTTCGACTTAGCGGGTTTTTATTTAAACGATTAAATCGATTACTTCTGTATCGTTTCTAAGAAACCGATGATGCGCTTGATGTCGTCATCCGAGATCGTTCCACCCCAGGTAGGCATACCCATATCAGGACGACCTTTGGTAATCGTGGTGTGGGCCACTTCTTGCCATTTGTCTGCGTAGCGAATTTTCAGCTTACGCAAATCACGTTCTTGCTGCGGGCTAGCACCGTTTTGTCCATGGCAGTGCGAGCAGCGGCTGTTAAACATGGATTTAGTCTCATCCATATTTGTATCGCTAACCTTGACCATGTTCAGACGAAGATCAACCGCGTCAGCGCGAGCGCGTGTCAGTGTTGGCTGCCCATGTTTATCCGCAAATTTGATGGCGCCTGCAGGAGCATGACCGCCCGCCACTTGGTGCGTAGTCGACAACCATGAGGCTTTCGCATCCAGCACAACGGGAACCGCTTGAGGGAAACCGTATTTCTGCTGAAGCTTTTTAATCTCAGGCTGTAACTCAGTCAGCGCTTGATCAATCTTTTCTTTTAACTCAGGTTTGTTTTTGGATACCGCCACAGCGATCTGACCATTTAAGCCTTGACCTGCTACCGGCGTAATCTTCCAACGGTTATTTTGCGTCGTCTTATTTTCAAATCCAGCACTTGGGCCCCACAAGATTGCAAGCTCTACTTCGCCTGCAGCGAGCGCAGCAAAGATATCTTCTTGAGTGCGGTAATTACGTGGCTCATAGCCCGTTTCTGACGACAGCAGTACATGGGGAGGTGACCCGTGCAAAACGCCTACGCGCTTGCCCTTAAGATCTTCCAATGCTCCCAATTTGAATGACGCTGGTCCAACAATAGCGTAACCAACATCTAAAAATGCGTGAGTTCTTTCTGCACCTCTGACCTTATAGTCAGCGGTTGCTGGCAATGCAAAGTAAGCATCGCAGCTGTCCATCGTATTACGGACAGCGCGACGCTGGTTGTGTGACAACCACCAAACGTATTCAACGGAGGTACCCAAGCGCTTACCCACCATTTCAGCCAGTTCGATATAGAGACCTTTATCGGATCCTTCGGACTTACTGAACGGCATGTTGTCAGGGTCTGAACAAACCTTTAAGGGGTCAGCACAGGCCAGTGACATCGACAACATACCGGCAACAATCAACGCAGTCTTCAACGCAGATCTGCATGGCGTGATAAGCGACTTGGGCATTACATCAACTCCGTATTAGTTAAGAGCAAAAACAAACATCGTGCCGCCTTCTGGGCTAGCGTTAACCATCTTCTCGCCAAGCTCGCCGAAGAAAGCTGGGATCGATTGGGTACGGCCTGAAACAACAGCCACGTACTGTTTGCCATCGATTACATAGGTCATCGGAGCAGCAGTAATACCGGAACCGGTATTGAACTGCCAAAGGACCTTGCCAGTTTTTGCATCAAATGCACGGAACATGCCTTGGATGTCACCAGCAAATACCAGACCCGATGCAGTAGTCATCGTGCCGCCATTAAATGGCAGGGAGTTTTTCTGGAACCAGACTTCTTTTTGCTTCACTGGATCCCAAGCTTTCAGACCACCACCGTGACCGCCAGGGCCCATCTTGCCGAGATCAAAGTTCACGGAGAGATAGAACTGACCGCGCTTGTAGTCTTCCTGAATGCCTTCCATGTCCATGCAAAGGTTGATCGTTGGAATATATACAAGGCCAGTTTGCTTGTTGTAGCTCATAGGCATCCAGTTTTTACCACCGATCAGATTCGGGCAAACATTCGATGCTTTACGCTTCAAACCAGGACGCTTGCTGTTACCTGGAGCTTCGATTGGCGAACCTGTTTTCAGGTCAATGCCAGTCGCCCAGTTAACACCGTCAACGAACTGCTTAGCTGACAGCAATTTGCCGTTAGCACGGTCGATAACGTAGAAGAAACCATTACGGTTAGCCTGCATGATCACTGGAGTTGTCTTGCCATCGATAGGCAGATCAGCAAACACCAGCTCATTTACACCGTCGTAGTCCCATGCATCATGTGGTGTGAACTGATAGTGCCACTGGATGTTGCCAGTGTCAGGATTCAGAGCCACTACAGAAGCGGTATACAGGTTGGAGAACTTGCCCACATCGGAGCTGTCGTTACCACGAATAACAGCTGACCAAGGAGCTGGGTTCGATGTACCGTAGTAAACGAGGTTCAGCTTAGGATCGTAAGAACCGATGAACCAAGCTGCACCGCCGCCATGCTTAGCGGAGTCACCCTTCCATGTGTCGGCATTCTTTTCACCGGCTTGCGGCACGGTGTTAGTACGCCAAACTTCTTTACCTGTGTTCTGATCATAAGCAACCAGAGCACCAACTACGCCGTACTCACCACCACCGAAACCAGTGATCACCAAGTTTTTGGCGATAGTAGGAGGCGAAGTGATAACAGTACCTTGGGTGTAATCGACCACTGTCGATGTCCACAGTTCTTTACCAGTTTTTGCATCCAGAGCTGTCAGCTTAGCGTCCAGGCGACCAAAGAAGATCTTGCCGTTAGCATGAGCTACACCGCGGCTGTTAACGTCGCAGCAAGCGAACTGATCAACGTTCTTAGGCATCTCTGGCGAATGACGCCATTTAACTTCACCTGTTTTTGCATTCACTGCGAACACGTTCTTAGGACCGAACGATGATGTGACATACATCGTGTCGCCAACCAGAATCGGTGTCGATTCTTGCGAGCGGTTAGTACCGAGTTGAAGTGCCCACTTGACTTGCAGGTTGTTAACGTTAGCTGCAGTAACTTGCTTGGCCTCGCTGTAACGCGTATTGCCAGTGTCACCACCGTAGACGCCCCATCCTTCACTTGCATTAGCCAGCTGAGCCGAAGCCAGCATGACTGCTGCTGTCATGAGTTTTTTTGATAGTTTCATTTTGTCTCCATCCAGTTCGTTCTTTAAAACGAATCGACATTTTAAATTTAGCAAGGTCATTGCTATCTCTTACATACCCCTTACTTAAGTGCTTTTTTAGAAACAACCACCGATTTATCAAAAAGCACCTATCAGGCCAGCGGATAATACAAGTAATCATGAAAAAATCAACAAATACATATCCAAAAAATTCAGCTATTCACAAAATAAATCTGCAAAAAATTCAGGATCAATAGTAAAAATTAAATCGTGTAATTTCCGAGTAAGTTTCACGCAAATTCAACGACTAAAATCGCCCTAAACATGTAAATTACTCGTAAGTCTTTATTTATCCTGACTGGAAATAATCCGGCTGACACGCGCTCAATTTTTTGCGATCAAGCACACGAGGTTTAGACCGATCAGAACGACGTTTTACAAGGCGGGGCCGCTGTTTAACAAGGCGCTATTTGAGGTTGGCAAGGTGCCAGATTTTGATTGATTACGCGGTATCCCTTCGTCCAAACACGAGGAATAAAATCAGTTAATCCTGTTTCTTCGCGCGCAAGTAAAACCGGTCCATCAATAGTGGGTAATTGAGGGGATAATCCAGAGACATCTACACGACTCAGTCTCTGCATCCAAAAAATATTAATCGCACCCGTTTCAACCGATTGCGAGAAAATCAAATCCAGCATTTTTTTAGCGTTTAGATGACCTAAATCAGCCGCTTTTCTGTAAAGACGAATCGCTTCAACATAGTTAATCGGTATGCCTTCACCGCGGTGATAACGGCGAGCTTGTAACCAACTTGATTCAGCCAATCCATTGCGGTCTAGACCAGATTGCGGCCGCGCAGCAATAGATTTTGCGTCATCGATTTCTGTCCTAATGAGGCTAGCATTAGTCGATACGATGCTTGAGTTTTGCTCAGCAAAGACAAAATGCTGCAGCGCTTCATTAAGCTGATTTTTTGCAGCACTCTCTATCCCCAGCTCTATGTGGGCATGGATGTCGCCGGCATTGGCCGCCTCAACGAGTAATTTGTGATGCGGAATGTTGTCGATCGTGGACTTAGCATCAACATCGTTGGGCAGGTCTAGCGGCGCTGATTTCGCTCGTGCCAACCATTCAAAGTACAGCGCTCGTCCGCGATTAACTTTAGACAGTTGGGTTCGCCAATAGCGTGCCTTAGCCAAATCCGGCGGCATACCGCACCCCACCAATTCGCACCACGCCAGACCCGCACTCGCGATTTTTTCACCCTGCTGCCACGCAATTTGAAACCATGACTTAGCGCGCTTCACATCTGCCGGTAAACCTCGACCATGTAAAGTGAGTAAACCCATAATCCAGGCTGCATTGGCCTGCTCGGGCTTGGATGATTTCGAGGTTTTATAGGCATTTTCAGCTTGTGCTGCCAACACCGACAATTTATCTAATTCCATTTTTTGCGCTATTGAGATCGCGCCGCTATCCACATCAGCAACTTCAGGACCTGATGACCGTACCGGCGCATCTAGCAAAGGTACATTGAAGGCGAGTTCAGAACACTCTTTAGTGCTTTCCCAATGCGCGTCATTGATATTCAGATCGGTGCAAGCATAGGATGTAGTCGATAACGGTGTATTTGCAGTGGCACTTGATATCGAGCATACGAAGAAAAAAACGGTGATTACAACTTCACGAAAAAAACTTTTCTCATCAACTAAACGCATGGTGAGCGATGAAGGATTTAGCGTGAACTGCCATTTCATTTGGCAGGCTTAGTCGTTTTCTTAGGTATCACATCCCAATAAATCGCCGAATAACTAAATTGGTCATTTAATTTATTGGTATATCGCTGTAACAAATCTGGTAAGCCCGCTACATTTGGCAGTGGCGTTAGTCCTGCCACTTGTAAATCTTCGCCTAACTTAGGATACACATCCTCATCCGTCGCAATACATAGCAAGCCCTCTTTGCCCGGTGCCGCTGCATCAATCGCGTAGCCTGGGTTGGGACTCATCCAATCCGGCATGCGTAGTGTCTGCCCTGCTGATAGCACGGCTCGTGGAGAGATCGCATTCGGTAGTAGTCGAATGACTGAACCTGACGAATTACTAAGGTAGCAGTACAAGTAAGACGAGCGAGAAACGGTAGCAGAGAGAAAAATTTGCTCTCCTACTTCGAACTTACTACGCCCCATTAAAATATTTTCTATTTGCAGATCAATGGTGCGTTTTTCTTCACCTTGACCAAAGGATTTTCCTGAGCTTGACGACTGCGCTACCACGTTCACTGATTTGGCTTTTGCTTTGCTCGGCGCCCAACCATAACTCACCAAATTACCTTTTCTATCCAAAGACACATAGTCCCGCAGTACGCGCTCATAGGTAGTGAAATCAACGGTGCCCGTCACTACCATGCCATGATCTGCTTGAAATTTACCTAAAGCTCGACGAAAACTCATATCGCTGATGTCACCATCACCTGATTTTTTATCTAAATAGCCTTTCGATATTAACGAGGTTTGTATCAAATTACGATGAATCGCAGCATCGCCTTCGTCATACCAATCACGTAATTGTCGTTGAAAGCTAGGGTGATTTTGTTCCAGCGTTAAACACTGCCAGTAAGGCACCCGCGCCCACTTACCGGCTAATTCAATGACAGCTAATTCCACCAAAGTTCTCACCGCCGCACCTGAACCTTGAGCGTAATCGCGGCCCACATTAAATTGCAAACCATAGTCTCTAATTCGGCCCGCCAAATCTAAACCCTGCCCACCCGTACCCATGATGACTTCATTAGCTGAATCCAATCCGGGGATTAAGGTACGCGTACGAAAATCGCCAAGATGTAATTCCAAACCTATGATCGATGCATTTCTATTTTGGCTGTAACCCGCATCAAAATTGGAGTCGGAGATACCGGCCTGATTACGATTAATCAGAACGTTTTGATCTAAAAAGGCAATTGCTCCAGAGATGTACAGTGACGGCCGCTGTAATTGAATTTGATTGTTATTGAGAAGAAT
>JBEGSP010000216.1:0-17264 GCA_041179845.1 Pseudomonadota bacterium | reverse complement strand
TCAAGATGCGCTAACAGTAAATGGTAAGACGCTGGGTGAAAATATCAAAGATGCACCCTGTTATAACCGCGATGTGATTACTGCATTTGATCAACCGTTCAAACCGGCTGCGGGTATCGCTGTATTAAAAGGTAATCTCGCTCCGAATGGCGCGGTGATCAAACCCTCGGCTTCATCACCACATTTACTCAAGCATCGTGGTCGTGCGGTGGTATTCGAAGATACAGAAGATTTTCGCTTACGTATTGATGACGATAATCTCGACATCGATGAACACTGCATCATGGTGCTAAAAAATTGTGGTCCCGTGGGTTATCCCGGCATGGCAGAAGTCGGTAACATGGCGCTGCCAAAAAAAGTTTTGAAAAAAGGGATTACGGACATGGTGCGTATTTCTGATGCGCGCATGAGCGGCACAGCCTATGGCACCGTTGTATTGCATGTCTCACCTGAAGCCAGCATAGGCGGTCCACTCGCCTTAGTTCAAAATGGCGACATGATAGAACTGGATGTTCCCGCACGACGCTTGCATTTGGATGTCAGCGATGCAGAACTTGCGAAACGCAAATCATCATGGAAGGCACCTGACAAACCTGAACGTGGCTATGTGAAATTGTATGTGGATCATGTGCAGCAGGCGCATTTAGGTGCTGATTTAGATTTTCTGGTGGGCGGTAGCGGTGCCGATGTACCGCGCGAATCACACTAAACATTCTTTTTAAAACCGAAACAGACGCTCTCATGCCATGCGTTACTCGCTGAGGCGTCATTCCTAACGATTCTCATCACTGACGAGATTACAATAATAAGGACGCATTCATGTTTGGCTCCATTACAAATAACGTTCCATTTATACGCTTGCATGCGCAAGATGATGTACTGATTGCCCGTCAACAGTTAATCGGCGGTACCCTGGTCGAGCAAGCGAAAGTCAAAGGCTTGATCCCTGCAGGTCATAAGGTGGCGGCACACGATATTGCTACTGGTGCGCCTATACGTCGCTACAATCAAATCATAGGCTTTGCCAGTAAACCTATTCAAGCGGGTGAGCACGTGCATGTACACAACTGCACCATCGGCGAAGAAAAAGGCGGCTTCACGCGTGACTATGCATTTTGCGCCGATGTTCAACCGGAACGCGCAAAACGTTCGGCTCAGTTCATGGGTTATCAACGTAAAAACGGTCGCGTCGCAACGCGTAATTACATCGGCATACTGTCAAGCGTGAACTGCTCAGCGACAGTGGTGCGTGCGATTGCGGATCATTTTTCACGTCGCTATAACTCACACGCCTTACAAGGCTTTGCGAATATTGATGGTGTGGTGGCTTTAACCCATGGCACAGGCTGTGGCATGGACCACAGCGGACTCGGTATGCAGCTGCTACGACGCACGCTAGCGGGTTATGCTACGCATGCAAACTTTGCGGGCGTGTTGGTAGTGGGTCTAGGTTGCGAAACGAATCAACTGGCTGCGTGGTTAGATCACAGTCACTTGAACGAAGGTCCTCTGCTACGAACTTTCAATATTCAAGACACGGGGGGTACAGCTCAAACGATCGCTAAAGGCATCGCCATCGTGAATGAGATGCTGCCCATTGCCAATGACTGCTCGCGTGTGGCCTGTGATGTATCGCATCTGACGGTTGGTTTACAGTGCGGCGGATCGGATGGTTACTCGGGTATTAGTGCTAATCCTGCACTCGGCGTAGCGGTTGATCTGTTAGTCGAGCACGGTGGTACTGCAATACTTTCTGAGACACCGGAAATTTATGGCGCTGAACATTTACTGACCCGTCGAGCGATTAGCCGTGAGGTGGGCGAAAAATTAGTGCACCGCATTCACTGGTGGGAACACTACACCGACATCAATGAAGGCGAGATGGACAATAATCCATCACCTGGGAATAAAGCGGGTGGTCTGACGACAATTTTAGAAAAATCACTTGGCGCCGTTGCTAAGGGTGGCACCAGCAATCTACGCGCTGTGTATGAATATGCCGAACCTGTTACTGAGCATGGCTTTGTTTACATGGACACGCCCGGTTACGATCCTGTGAGCGCAACCGGACAAGTTGCAGGTGGCGCTAATTTAATTTGCTTTACTACCGGTCGCGGCAGCGCCTATGGATGCGCACCCTCACCTTCACTGAAGCTTTCAACTAACTCTGCTTTGTGGCAGCGTCAGCAAGAAGATATCGATATTAATTGTGGCGAAATCATCGACGGCACTAGCTCTTTGCAAACCATGGGCGAACACATTTTTAAACTCATGATCGCCACTGCATCCGGCCAAGCCAGTAAGAGCGAAGAACATGGGTATGGACAAAGTGAATTCGTCCCCTGGCAGGTCGGCGCGGTGATGTAAGTGATGTCTCAGTCTTTGATGAAGCGATACATCTCGGTGTGATCTGCGCCCTTACCTAGTGCCTGATCTGCAGCTTGCCAAACCTGCAGACAGTCACTAGCAAATCCTGATTGCGCATCGACTTGCTGAATAAAGCGATGGGCTGTCTCCAAATCTTTTTTCATCAACGATAAGGAGAAACCCGAGTTAAATGCATCGGATAGCATAAAGGCTTCGACTTTGTTTTCAGTCGTATTGTTTTTACCGGTCGACGCATTAAAAACTTGATTGACTAAATGTGGATCAATGCCAAATTTAATGGCCGCTGATAACGATTCACTCACTGCCAACAAGCCCGCCGCTGAGACATAATTATTCAAGGCCTTAACGGCATGACCTGCACCTGCCTGTCCTACGTGCGTAAGTGTTTTCCCCAAAGACTGCAGCACCGGGTAAGCGCGCTCAACATCTGCTGCATCACCACCGATCATGATGGCAAGTGAAGCTGTGACTGCACGCTTAACACCGCCTGACACCGGTGCGTCGATAAAACCTATGCCCAGCTGAGACAGTTTTTCTGCATTTTGACGCGTGTGCATGGGATCCGATGAACTCATATCAATAATGAGTGCACCGGATTTCAACACACGCGATAACGCTTCGTCACTTTGCCACAGCAAATGATCGACGATAGAACTATCGGGCAGCATCAACACCACAATGTCTGTCTTGGCTACGGCGGCAGCAGCAGAGTCTGCCCAATGAAAGCGGGACTGACCCGCAAACTGATCAGCTACCGCAGTGGCACGGTCATGCCCGATGACAGCAAAACCCGCCTTGAGCAGGTTGTGCGCCATCGGCGCTCCCATCTGACCCAAACCAATGAACGCAATCGTTTTTGAGTCCACGCTCAAATCCCCATCTCTTTAAACATTTCTTTTGCATTTTTGAAGCTATCGATCGCTGCAGGTACGCCGCAATATATGGCGGTCTGTAGCAGTACCTCTTTGATTTCATCTTTGGTGAGGCCATTGTTGATTGCGCCGCGAACATGCAACTTCAATTCATGCGGACGATTCAGTGCAGTCAGCATGGCTAAGTTGAGCATGCTGCGCGTTTTACGATCTAACCCGGGACGATTCCAAATCGCATCCCAGCAATACTCGGTAACGAGTTCTTGCATGGGCATATTGAAATCGTCGGCATTCTTGATGGAGTTATCAACATAGTCAGCACCCAACACAGCACGTCGTGTGGCTAGGCCTTTGTCGAAAGCATCTTTATTCATGTGAGTCTCCTGAGTATTTTTGGTAAGTGAGTGAGCTGCAGCGTTCACCATAGAGGCTCAACACAGTACCGTCAATGCAGTCCATTTAAACCCGCACTTATTGTGAGCCAAAGGCTATGAAATTTGTCTGTCAAAATTTATCATTAGAATAACAAGGGCAATATCACTTGAATCAAGCGCGTACTGGATTTACATTGGCAGCATTAGGTTTTAGCCTTTTTTGGAAGCGACTATGGAACCGTTGATGACACTCGTGCTGTGTATGGCTAATTGCGGCGGTGGAATGTCGCGCGAAGATGAATTAGGTATGCTGGCAGGCAGTTATGCGCAGCTTTGCAGTGAGATGTACTACGTAAAACAAAATCACTGCCCTGAACTGCAAGTACCCGTGATGCTGCAATGCCTTACTGAGGTGGATAAAGCATTGAGCGTTAAGCGCAGTAATGAATTTAAAGCAGGAATGAAATTTTTGCAGCAGCGCTTTGCGCAGGAATTACCTGCGGTAGTGAGTCAAAAATACAAAATTGCTTTACCACGTAATGACAATGATGCGGCCAAGACCTGCCTTTGGTTAGCGCAAGACAATGCAGCGCAGCGATTTCAGAAACTGCAAACCATCCAAACCTTAGAGAAGAAACGCGATTAATGACTCTTTAGAAGACAATGGATCAGCCTATCAGGCTAGACCTTTTTCTTGACGAACTTGTCTGGCTATCTCTTCTACTTTTTCATCACTCATACCGAACTGAGCTTTCATCTGTTCGAGCTTGAGACGCTCTTCTTCGGTCACCACGCCATCAGCTAGCACTTCACGTATCTGCATCTCGTAGAGCACTTCGCGGCGCTCGACCTGGGTTGTGTACGCAGTGGCAACCACACCGGTCAGGATAGCAGCCAATGCAATACCCAATACTTGGGTGAGTACCACCAAAATTACACCGATTATTGATACAGGATCGACATTACCCCAGCCGGAGATAATGGTTAGCAAATACCATTTCATAGTGGCTGGTATCGATGGAAACACCTCGGGCTGCAAGTGACCTTCGGCGATATAAATCAACGACGAGCACAGCAAGCACGAAATCAACAGCAAAAACATGGCTGAGGTAAACGAATCGCGCTCAGTCCTGACGGCTTCCGCCAGATCAGTGAGCGCACTGTTATAGCGGGAAAGCTTGAAGATACGCATTAGTCGGAACAAGCGTAAGAACCGCAGATCCAACCCAGGGAATAGCAATTGAAGGTAAAACGGTAGCGTTCCAAAAAAATCGATCAATCCATAAAAACTGAACAGATATTCTTTACGTCCACGCCAGCCTCCGCCTTCTTCTTGCGAATATTTAACGCCATAGGACCAAACGCGTAAAACGTACTCTACCGAAAACACCATCACACTAGCTACATCGAATACATGAAAGTAATACTCGTAGGCCTCGTGCAAGTCGTGCACGGATTCAAGGATGATTGCCACCACATTTAAAACGACGACACTGGCAATGAATATTTCGCAAAATCTAGCTGCCGGCTCTTGCACCGAACCATCGAGAATTTTATAAATTCTTAGCTGTAGAGATTTCATGACTTTTGAGAACGACGACTTGAGAAGAAGCTAATTAATAAACGAAGCCGATTTGACACACAAAATGTCCAAGATATTTTGCATCAAATACCAGTAAAAAACAAAGCCTGCATAAAGCTAGCAAGCTAACTTATCGTTAAACAGACTTAATTGCATTTCCGTCTACTCTATTTATACCCATGCTCATCAACGCCCATTAAGAATAAGATAACTTTAGCGCACGAAAATGAGGCTTTTTTGTGAAGCTGACACCTTGCTGACGAATAAATCAAACTATCTAGCTAGTCTTAAAATTAGTTTTAAAAATCCTCGGTGATCAATGCGATTTCACTTATAGTCGGGTTTGGATTTTTTTTGTATTTTTGTATTTTTAATGGAGTAAATAATGGCAGTGGATCAAGACTTTGGAAACCTGCAGGTCGGTAAGGGTGTAACCATCAGTGGCGTATTCCATGTGCCCGGAGAAGCTTTCGTTGATGGTCGGGCGGAAGGCCAACTAACTGCTGAAACAATCAACGTTACTCCGAATGGTGTAGTGACTGGTAATGCGGTGGCGAATCACGTCAAAGTAGCTGGTCTAATGGAGAAATCCATCACAGCCAAAACCTCGCTGCTAGTTGAATCTACCGGTACTGTTAAAGGCACTATTGCGTACGCAGATCTAGAAATTCGCAAGGGCGGCGAATTAGAAGGCAGCATCGTTATCCTCGATGGCAAAAGCTAATAGCTGGGTTCTTATCTGACGCCATTCTTTATCGACGTGCGCCAGACGAAAAAAAACCGCGGCACACGCTGCGGTTTTTTTATGCTTAAGAAAAGAAACTGATTTATCTTTTCTTGTCACGTTCAATGTTTTGGCGGTTGAAATGGTTAGCCAACATAAAACAACCACCCACAACCCATATTACCAACAAAATTTGCCAAATTTTCATGCGATTCTCCCAATGAATGTCTGGTGGATTAATACGGTGCTGCTCGATCTATAAGCACCTAAGTCGTAGCTCTTAAATTTATACTAGTAAAGCCCTGATTAAATTAAAACGAGAAATTCTGAAGTAATGGATCGAGGCCAACACCTTGATTCACTTACACGCGTCGCACAGCTGAGCTGGCTCGCTATAAAATTCACATCAAATCAGGATCTACCCTGCCCGTATTATTACCGAAAACCGCAAAAGGTGAATAATTCCGCTCCCGAGCGGTCACATGCCTATTGGTCATCATTGCAGCGATCCTTGCTCCCCTGAGCCGCTACCTCGCCCGAAGGTCTCACTGATCTTGAATTCGTGTTCTTGCTAACCAAACCGCAATCTGCGGGTAAAGACGTGGTTCGGAACCCCAAGGTCCCGAACCACGAGGGATGAACTTATTTTCGTCCCGGTTCCTGCAACGTCAAAGAAGCCACTTGTGGCGACTCTGTTTGGATGCTCGATACTTGAGCAGCGCTGCCATTGAGGAATTTCTTGACCCAAGTGGTATTCAGGGTCAGTGCCAAATGCACCGAGAACGACGCTACTGCGACCGCACCGATGATGATGGGAACACCCACCGATGGCTTAACTACACACCATATTTTTCCGTAGATCATTTCTAGTCTCCCTTAGGGTTAATGAAGCCAGGGTGAATAGATATACGCAAGCAAATGGGCGAATGCTGCAATCATCCCAAAAATTTGCGTTCCTTGGATCAGATGACGGTGTATTTCTTCTGATTCAGCCTCCGTTAAACCGGTCGGCCAAACTTTGTCTTTATCTGACATCGTGACACCTCCTAATAAGACATCGCTTACGACTGAATCCACCCCCGAAATAAATTTCAGAAGGCGGCATCGACCAACTATCGGTGTAACTGATTATGTACACTTCAAATTGTCACTAAATATTGACAATAATTCCTGTGAACGTCAACTGCTTAGTCAGAAAAAATACCGATTGAATGAAAAAATCCCTAAGATTCTAGGGATTTTTATCAAATAATTATTAAGAACGATATCAAATAGAGTTCTATTTACTCGCGTACCCCGCAAAATTTGAGTATTTCATCGGCCACCTGGCGACTCGATTCACGCTGAGGAAAGTGACCGATACCCTGCAAGACTGTGCGCTGATAGGGTCCGGTAAACCAGCGCTCTTTACCCGCCGAGCTGTAGATAGGATTGACACCATCGGCATCCCCATGGAGTACCAGGGTTGGCGTAGCCAACACCGGCAGCGCAGAGAGCCGCTTTTCATCGGCATCATACGCAGGATCACCCGCCACTAATCCCCAGCGATGGCGATACGAATGGGTAACCACCTCAACCCAGTCAGGATTAGTAAATGCCTCGGCAGTAGCAGCGAACTCTTGCTCATCAAACCAGCCTGGCGGTGCCCAGGTATCCCACATGATGCGCGCAAAAGCATTCCTATCTTCGGCCAGCGACTTCCTCCCTATCGGGGTATCCATGTACCAGTGATACCAGTAATTTTTAGCCTGCTCCAAACTCAGAGGTTGAGTCAACATATTGGTGCCGTAGCCGACAGAAATCATCACGAGATGAGACCCAATATCTGCATGCAAACCCGCCGCATTCGCGACTGCACGCGCACCCCAATCATGCCCCACCAATAGCGGCTTATCGAGTTGGAGTGCTTGAACAAATTCAATCAGATCGCGTCCCAATGCGGATAGCTGTCCACTACGCATCGTGCTTGCCGAAATAAACTGAGTGCCCGCATAGCCACGTAGCGAAGGCGCCAAAACGCGGTAACCAGCTAGGGCAAGGATAGAAGCCACCTCGAACCACGTCCGAACCGAATCAGGCCAACCATGCACTAACACGGCGGTACGTTCACCCTCTGGATTCCACTCTAGATACTCAATATTTAATAACGCGGTTGAGGTTCGGTGATACGAAGGTGCGCTCATAAATTTCCTGTCTCACTTAGATGAATTTGCGGGATGGGTGCAAACAAACACTATAGCCCTTATAAAGCCGATAACCAATTTGAAAATCCTTAAGCTGCATATGCATGACCAAAAGTCTGACGCTCTGGCTGGCTTCTGCCGTTAAGACCCAGAGCAAGGAGCCGGATGTAGTTAGTTGCTGTTTGAGCTAAGGGCAATCATGGAATAAATACAGCGGCAACGTTTTGAATATGCGACGTTTAATGGCAAAATCGCAGGCTTTGTTATTTATCTGCATGCTACTGCGAGTTATCTATTTTGCTATGCGCGCTGCTTGGGGTTTTGGGCGGCGCACTTAACCAACCCTATCCTGGATAAATAAACGATAAAAATGCAGGGACTACATCTCACCGCCGACCTCTCGGGTTGCAAGAAAAATCTGTCGTTAATGACCGATGTTGATCAGTTGCGCCGCGCTTGCTTAGAGCGCATTCAGTCGTCGGGATTAACGGTCGTTGGCGAGTTGTTTCACGCCTTTCCTGGACTGACTCAAGATCAAGCGGGTGGTGTAACTGGCACCGTGTTACTCGCTGAATCACACCTTGCACTTCACACATGGCCAGAGCAGCAGTCGGTCACTCTTGATGTCTACGTCTGTAATTTTTCTACCGATAACAGTAACAAAGCAAATCAATTGATTAGTTCTTTAGTCGATTTGTTTGAGCCTGATAATGCCAATCATCAGAGCTTACTGCGCGGTGAAATCGGTCATTCTTCCTCCGGCGCAGACGCGGCGATGGGATACGAATATTTGAACAAGCACAGCGCCTACGCATATCGCCTTGGGCCACTGCTGCACAGGGAGCAATCACCCTATCAACTGATTGAAGTGCATGAGTCACCGCAATTCGGTAAGTTATTTCGCTTAGACGGCGACTACATGACATCAGAAGTAGAAGAATTTTTTTACCATGAAGCCTTAATTCATCCGGCTGCCATCACGCACGGCAAAGTACGCTCCGCATTAATTTTAGGTGGTGGCGACGGTGGCTCGGCCGAAGAACTACTCAAATACCCCGGTGTGGAACGCATCGTACTGGCGGAATTAGATGAAGCGGTGATTCGCATTTCGCGCCAATACTTGGCCAAGATTCACAACGGTTCGCTGGATGATCCCCGCGTTGAGATACGCATAGGCGATGGCTTGGCGTATGTCGCTGAAAGTACCGAGAAGTTTGATCTGGTATTGCTCGACCTGACGGATCCCGACACACCCGCTTCGGCGCTCTACACGGCTGAATTTTTTCAATCAGTAAAACGAATTTTGGCCCCGGGCGGTGCTATGGTGCTGCATACCGGTACCCCTGTGTTCGCCCCAGAGACGGTGCAGACTATCTATCGGCGACTGAAGCAGCATTTCACAAAGGTGGCGCCGTATGGCTTATATATCCCCCTCTATGGAGCATATTGGTCCTTTGCCCTGTGTAGCGATGAACTTGATCCATCTCAGGCAAGCGCAAAAGAAATCGCTCAGCGCATAGAATTACATGAACTTGTAAAACTAAATTACTACAATGAAGCTACGCATCACGGCTTATTTGCTCTTCCCGGGTATTTCAGAGATCTACTCCGGTGAACCGGCATGACACCGGGTAAAGGTCTCTGGTGGCAAAATAAAGGCCGTGATTGCAAGATCAACGGTACCCGCCGGATACTCGGCAAAGTGCATTACTCACCTTGAATAAAGTCTCAAGGATTTTTTACTCGTGATCTCTCGCGCACAACTGAAATTAACCAATCCTCCCAATGAGCAGCCTAAAAGATAAGCTTTACGACCATTTACGCGACGATGTTTACTGTAAGCTCGGCGTCTCAGGCATCCACGGCATAGGCGTATTTGCGCTACGCGATATACCCAAAGGTACCGCCCCACTTCGTAGCATGGTCAGCAACAAGGAAATAAAATTTTCGCGGATTGAGCTAAAAAAGGTACCTAGCACGGTACGCAAACACCTATCGAGATTCTGCCTAGTTGAAAAAGGGCGAGTATTTGCGCCTGAAATTGGTCTGAATGCAGTGAATGTTTCGATTTATCTGAATCATTCAAAAAAACCAAATCTACGCTTCGATGATAAAGATGTCTTGAGAGCCGTCTGCGACATTGAACGCGGCGAAGAGCTAACCATAGACTACGATGTCAGTTTTGATGACGACCACGATTTCAGCGACAACTAGCCCGCTTTACAGGGTTGAATCTCACTGATCACATAAACTCATCACAACAGATCACATCCACAAAGCAAAACGGCTGGCGCACGCGCCAGCCGTTTTGCTGATGGCCGATAGTAATCAGGCAGCCACATCCTTTAATTCAATCGGCGCTGAACCACTACGGTAAATCTGATTCAGTTCTTCCGGCTTGAAATCAATTTTGAGAGGTGAAGTCGGATCCTGCGCCAATGGATGCTCAGGATCCACCAAGGCCAACGCATAAATTGGCTCATAGTCAGTCACAAATAGGGCCTTATAGCCATAATCATCGACGGGTCCGAGGTTGTAGTACTGCAGACCGTTATCACGCGCCCAACGGCAAGCGAGCAAGCAAGCAAAAATACCTGGCGATTTGTTCTTGAATTCGCGATTCCACTGACAGAAGCTGCCGTACAGCTGATTATATTTTGGCAAAATCACTGACACATCGGTCAGCACGTTTACACCCTCAGGCGAAGTCACACGGATAACCAAGATATCCAAAGTGCGGATGTAATCGACAAAGCCTTCGACTTCTTCGTCAGCGATGAAGCATTTTTCAAAATGCTCTGCGCCCATTTCAAAAATGTCATCAGCCGTCAGATCTTTGCCGGGAATGCGATCAAGTGTGATCGTAAAGTTGCGATATTGCTTATCGTATTCCTTGAACTTACGTGCCCGCCGCTCTTCATTCCAAAAGTCTTCAGAGAAGCAGTCCACCATGCCGTATTTGTCGTTGATAGCCACGCCAAACTGGCTGTCAGGCGGAACGGCGTACACAACAAAGGGACGCGGCGCCGTGGCCAGCATTTCTTCGCTGACTTCTATATAAGGGCACAAAGCATCCCAGCGGGTGGTGTAGTAAAGGATTTCTTCGTGATAGCTCTCGACGCAGAGATTTCGTGCTGTCCAGCTTTGGCAGCCTACCTGCATGAGTTTTTGCGATGCACGCGCTTGCCTCACCTCGCGCAGTCTGTGTAGAGAACCATTCATTCTAGTTGTCCTTGGAGAAGGGTTGAGACGGAAGCCTTTTCAAATCGAAGTAATCAGAGTCGATTTCAAAGTTATTTTTTAAAAATCCCTTGTCAGTCTTTTCCAGCTTGGCCAATTCTGATTGGCACTTGGCCAGATGCATGGAAGCTTCGCTCGCAGAATCATCCAACTGCCGAATATATTCCGGCATAACCGGACAATCGGTATCGTAATAAATTTCACGACGAGTCGGATTATAAGCGAGAGGATAAAGAGTGCAACTGAAAGGTTTACGCTCACCTAGAGTGCAGCCGACCGGACCGAGATGAACACAATTAGTTTCGATGCAGACGCTACCGAGATCTTTTTTCTCTTTTTTAGTGAGCGTTATTTCGAGGGCAGGGTAACCCGCCTCTACGAAACAGCATCGTCTGCATTCAGCGCAATGGTCAAACGGCATGCGCCACCCTGTGATATTTACCGTGCGTTAGGTGCATAAGCTCCATACGGGATTCAAGCGAAGAGCGTTTTTAGTTACTACAAACCCGCCCTGTTATGTCATTTCGGCGTAAAGATAACCTAATACGCGCTAAGTTTCCAAACATATTTTTCACATTTACTCTGCATTCGGTCGATTCTCGTCTTTTTTTTCGTCCAAACGTTTGCGCTGTTCGCGCTTTACATCGCGAATTTGGTGGACTCCAAAAAGAATCACGAGAACAAAAATCCCCAACTCTATCCACATACCCATTGCTTCTATCTTTCATAAAACTTACAAAAAACAATACCCTACAGACGCTGGCTCATGCGCTTTCTCTTCAGTCGTACTGACTTGAGCTCTCAAGCGAGCATCGCATTCAAAAAACCGGCAGCCATCGTGAGATGACTCAACTGAGTGATTTTAAAATTCGGGGGCTAAACGCATCGTGCTTAATGATTTTGCATTGTCTGATAACGGTCATTGCCCCGAAATGGTCTCTTTACAAGCGGGTTAGCAAACCCAGCCAAAGCGAGATCGTCTGCTCATTACGCAAACCTAAGACTCACTCGAATTTTTTACTGATTTTTCAGCGCGACCACTCCGTGTCCCGATTTGGTGCAACTTGAATCGATTACAGCGACGATGTTAGGGGCACATCTGCTTGAACAGGGTCTCTTCTGCGGTATCGCTCAAGACAAGTGTCCAGGCGCTGGGTACGTCGGTCTCGGATAGCTTCTCGCCGCCGGCCATTTCTTCGCTAAAGGTCGCATAGACCACACCACGATTCATTTTTTCCTTACAGTCGAACTGCTGCAACGATTTGAACGAAATCTCACCGCTACCTTTACGCGCTTTCGAATTACCTAAGATCCAGACCTGACGCTTGCCGTCGACGACTTGAATGCTCGCATTATCGACATAGAAATTTGTGCGGCGGGTCTCATAAAAATGCGTCCACTCGGCAGACGCACTGGCGCTGGCCAGCAAGCAAAGCATGAGAAGATAGGCTTTCTTCATTAGTAATCCTTTAAGGTTAAGCTATCGTTGTTTAGACTTATTTTATTCGATAGCAAAAAATCGGCTGAGCGCCCCTTCAAAAGACACTTATTCATGCAGCACTCAACACAAACTTCCACCTCAGACATCGCTGTTCTAGGCGCCGGCATCGTCGGCGTTTGCGTCGCACTTAAACTGCAGGAACAGGGTCGACAGGTGCTGTTGATTGATCGCGATCATCCGGGTGCAGCAACCAGCTTTGGTAATGCGGGGCTGATTGAACGATCGTCGGTGTTTCCGTATTCCTTTCCACGCGACTGGTCGACCCTAATTGCCTATGTGCTGCAGAAAAAAAACGCAGCGCATTATCACTGGAGCGCTCTACCTTCGCTCATGCCATGGCTAGTCGGTTACTGGCGCCATTCATCGCCCCAGCTTTATCCTGCGGCTATCGCAGGCGCACTTCCTTTAATTGAAAACAGTTGGACTGAGCACGCACCGTTGATCGAGGCCGCTGGTGTGACGCACTTGGTGAATCAGAACGGCTGGATCAAAGTCTGGCGTAATCAAGACACTGAGCAGGCTAGTCTTGATCAGGCCAAACAAAGCCTGACGTATGGCCTACGTGTGAAGGTTTTATCAAAAGCTGAATTGCAACTAAAAGAGCCTGGGCTTGATCCAGAGGTAATCGGTGGTGTGCATTACCCCGACTCGCGACAAATACAAGACCCTCAAGCATTGACGACGGCCTACCTGAATCTATTTTTACAGCGTGGTGGACGATTTATTCAAGGCGATGCTCGCACTCTGCAGCAAGATGGCCATCGCTGGAAAGTGATGACGGATGAAGGACCACACAGCATGGATACGGCCGTAGTCGCACTCGGGCCTTGGGGTGAAGACCTTGCACAGAGCTTGGGTTACCAGTTAACGATGGGGCGCAAGCGCGGATATCACATGCATTTCGCAGCAAGCGTTAAGCCGCCCACGCATGTGATTGTCGATGTCGACCATGGTTATGCATTAGCGCCGATGCGGCAAGGTATACGCCTGACCACAGGCGCTGAATTCGCCTTACGCGATGCGCCGCCCTCACCGGTTCAGCTAGATCGACTAGAACCGATTGCACGCAAGCTGTATTCACTCGGCGGGCGACTCGATCAGCAAGCTTGGATGGGCTCACGCCCCTGCACTATCGATATGCTGCCGCTGATAGGGCCAGCACCTAAGCACCCGGGTTTATGGTTTTGCTTTGGTCATGCGCATCACGGTTTAACGCAATCAGCCGTAAGCGCGCGACTGCTCGCCGAAATGATCTGTGGTCAGGAAGCGTTTACCGACCCTACACCTTATCGAGTCGATCGTTTCTAAAGCGCGCGTTGCTTGCGGATCTACCAATCTAGTTTTTTCTCATTCATCTTTTTCCATAACGGTAACGAATAGCTGACCAGCCCTGCTATCGGGAATAAATTTCACTCGATCACCGACTGCAAATCGCTTTAGCAAGGCGGCATCATCGACGCGAAACACCATCGTCATTGCCCCCATACTCAACTGGGTCAATGCTTCATGGCGTAAAGTGACCTTGCTGTTTTCAGGATCGATTTTTCGAATCTCAGCACGCACCCATTGCTTAGACAGCGCGCTATCAGCAGCCACTGGGGTCGATGGCGTATCAGCGGCAAAAGTAAAACTCAAGACCAACGCTTGAATCAATAAAAATGTCATCGATAGACGAAAAAAATAATTCATTACACTACCCTTTTTGAAAATCAATCATCAGTGATGGCCATCGTGCCCCGATGGCTTACGCGCTTTTAGATTACCTGCGCCGGGGGCACGCTCTGTCGGCATCGATTGTCCACCGGCAGACTCACTCGTTACTGGTTCGGGCAAGCTACCTTTCCATTCCCATGCTTGAGTACCTGCGGGATGACGGTACCAACCGGGGTCGCTGTAATCACCCGGCTTTTGTTCTCGCCTTACTTTCACTACGGTGAACATGCCACCCATCGCAACGCTGCCATACGGCCCCTGCCCGGTCATCATGGGCAAGGTGTTGTCGGGCAAAGGCATGTCCATCTCTGTCATCTCTCCCATGCCACGTTCACCCATCACCATATAGTCGGGTATCAGTCGTGAGATTTTTTCAGCGATACCTCGCTGATCGACCCCAATCATGGTTGGGACTTGATGACCCATGGCATTCATGGTGTGGTGTGACTTGTGACAGTGCAGTGACCAATCTCCAAGTTCGGTCGCGTCGAATTCGATGGCCCGCATCTGACCGACGGCTATATCGACCGTCACTTCAGGCCAGCGAGATGCGGGAGGCGTCCAACCGCCATCGGTGCTGGTCACCACCACCTCATGTCCATGCAGATGGATCGGATGATTCGTCATCGTTAAATTACCCACGCGTAGACGTACACGATCCCCTTGACGCACGTGCAGGGAATCAATGCCGGGGAAAACACGGCTGTTAAAACCCCATAAATTAAAGTCCAACATGGTATTGACTTTGGGGGTAGCGCTACCGGGTTCAATATCAAAATTATTCAACAAAAAAACAAAATCCCGATCAACCCGCATGAAGTTAGTATCTTTGGGATGCGTGACCCAAAACCCATACATGCCCATCGCCATTTGCACCATCTCATCGGCATGCGGGTGATACATAAAGGTACCCGCACGCTTAGCAATAAATTCATAGACGTAGGTTTTGCCGGCAGCGATGGCCGGTTGAGTGAGTCCGGATACACCATCCATACCGTTCGGCAGTCGTTGTCCATGCCAGTGAATGCTAGTCGCTTCGGATAAGCGATTGGTCACAAAAATTCGCACACGATCGCCCTCCACCACTTCAATCGTAGGACCAGGTGATTGACCGTTATAGCCCCACAGATTCGCTTTCATGCCCGCCGCTAATTCGCGGACAACAGGTTCTGCAACCAGATGAAATTCTTTGACACCTTGATTCATCCGCCAGGGGAGTGACCAACCATTTAAGGTCACGACGGGATGAAACGGTCGTCCACTCGATGGCAACGGCGGCGGCGTTGTCTTTGCACTGCTGCTGACCACCAGCTCGGGTAAAGACGCTGCGCCGACACGACTAATAGCGCTGGCTCCTAAGGCCACCATACCCGCTTGTTTAAAAAAATCTCTACGTGATGTCATGATTTATTCCTTTAATCTTTTTAGTGCGCCTGCTGCGCGCTAGTCGGTGAGATATTTCCTACTGAGCCACTCGTGAGTGAAGGAATCAGACTGCCGCCATTCACGAGAAAATTCAGCTCCGACTCTGCAATCCAAAAATCACGTTGTGCATCGATGGCTAAATTAATGCTGTTAATCTGCGCGCGTGCATCCGACAACAATTCAAAGACACTGCTCAACATACCGTTGTATCGCAGCAGAACTTCATCCGAGACACGCTTGCGTGCGGGAATAATCTCATCCCGATACTGACGCGCGATATCAAAGTTAGTGCGATACGCACCATAGCCTTCGCGAGCTTCAGAACGCGCTTGCATAGCCACATCTGTCGCACGATAAAAGGAACGCATATAGACATTCTCTGCACGGCGAACCCGCGCCTGCCCCCAATCAAATAAGGGCAAAGAAAATTCCACTTGATAGCCCTGCGCTAAAGAAGCATTCGATGTACTTTTGTTTTGATATCCCACCTCGAATGCATTTACGAAACGCGTAACGCGCGTGAGTCCAAGTGATTTCGCGGTGCTTTCGGTATCGAGCTTGGCGACTTGCACATCTAAGCGTTGTGCCAAGGCCTGGGTTTCTATTTCATCGATTCGTCTGAGCGAAACAGGCAACTCAGGTAAACGTTCAGGTAGCTTTAACGCTTGATGACGGTCACCTAGACCAAGTAATCGTACCAAGCGCTCATGAGTGATACGAACGTTATGCTCTGCCCGCGCTAACTGTACGCTCACTTCATATCGAAATGCTTGCTCGCGCGCTTGTTCTAATTTCCCCCAATTACCTGCTTTGGTCATACGATCAGCCAGCTCTGAACTTGCTTGCGCAGCCTGATCAACCTGCTGCATATAGACCAATGATTGCTGAGCCGCTACCGCTTGAAAATACGCACGCCGGGTATCGGTAGCTAGACGAACAATTTGTAAGGATGTCTGCAACTGAGTTTGCGCAAAGCGTCGCTCTTCAATAGCGCGTCGCAGTGGCATAGTCAACAAACCACTCAGATCAAACATAGTCGCGCGATCGATCTCAACCTCGCCATTACCAGACAATCGTCCAAACGAAAAGCTCGGATTACGCAGTCGGCCTGCTTGCACCAAATCAGCTTCGGCGATGCCAAGCTCAGCGAAGGCCACTCGTAATCGCGGGTTACTAAGTAGCGCCATTTCTACCGCAGCATCCGACGTCAGCGGCGCTGATAACAAGACGTTGAGTCGTTCTTTCACCTCGGGTGAATTCGG